>RFVQ01000085.1 GCA_009922495.1 Chitinophagia bacterium | reverse complement strand
CTCATCAGCTTCAGCCAGTGTGATTCCACCTAAAGTGGCGATGATTTCGATGACTTGTTCGTGAAAGACGACAACGCCTTCGGTGTCATCGAGAATCTCGCGCAGATCAGGATGGAATATTTCGCGTGAAGCCCAACCTTGGCGGGCGTTAAGAAATGGAGTGATCATGTCGCTCTTCACTGGACCTGGACGGAAGAGTGAGATATCAATGATCAAATCAGTGAAAGTCTCAGGAGCGAACTTTCCAACAAGTTCACGCTGGCCGGGGCTTTCAATCTGGAATAGCCCCAGAGTCTTGGTGGATTGGATTAATTCAAAAGTCTTTTTATCATCGAGTGGAATGAGGGCGTTTACAAAGTATCACCAGGCACCCTGAAAGCTTTTGTATTTGATGCAACGGAATGTCCTGATTTATTCCCCCCGCTGGTGGCACTTGCGGCCTATTGCGAGGGGGTTACAACCATCAGGGGTGCACTGAGGCTTACCCACAAAGAAAGCAATCGCGCGCTTACCTTGCAGGATGTTTTTGGAAAAATGGGCATCAGCATAACGCTGGAAGGCGATATCATGAAGGTGCATGGCGGAACAGGCGTTAAAGGCGCACATGTTCATTCGCATCACGACCACCGCATCGCAATGGCTGCCGCAGTTGCTGCTTTAAGAGCAGACGGCCCCATCACCATTGATGATGCCGAAGCGATCGATAAATCATATCCTGAATTTTATGTTGACCTCCGAAGACTGGGAACAGAGGTTGCATTGCGTAAATTTTAAACCTGTTGCATGAATCATTTTGGAAAACTTTTTACAGTAAATATTTTCGGTGAATCCCATGGCGAGAGTGTTGGGGTGGTGATCGATGGTTGCCCCGCGGGTATGCCACTGGCCGTGGAAGATTTCATCAAGGATACAGAAAGGAGAAAGGGAGGAACACAAAAGGGAACTACCCCCCGACAGGAAGAAGACCTTCCTCTTTTCAAAAGCGGCGTATTCAATGGCAAAACCACCGGCGCACCGTTGACTTTGCTTTTTGAAAACAAGAATACCCGTTCGGGAGATTATGAAAAACAAAGGGCAGTTCCCAGACCCGGACATGCAGATTTTGTGGCCAACAGAAAGTTTGGTGGTCATGAAGATTATCGTGGAGGCGGACATTTCAGTGGAAGGCTCACACTTTGTTTGGTGGCGGCAGGTGTGGTGGCCAAAAAAATCTTGAAGGGAATTACGGTTGATGCCACCATCACTTCCATTGCCGGAGAGCCTGACCTGGAAAAAGGATTGCAGAAAGCCATCGATCAGAAAGATTCTGTAGGGGGAATAGTAGAATGTCGTGTGAAGGGACTTCCTCTCGGTTTGGGAGAGCCATTTTTTGATTCTGTGGAATCACTGCTGGCACATGCTGCGTTTGCCATTCCTGCTGTGAGGGGAATAGAATTCGGCACAGGATTCAAGGCTGCAGATATGTTCGGGGTAGACCACAATGATGCCATTGAAGACCAAGAAGGCAAGACCCTCACCAATCATGCCGGTGGCATTGTGGGCGGTATCACGAATGGAAATGAATTGGTATTCAGGATTGCCATCAAGCCCACTTCTTCAACCCCCAAGGAACAATACACACTCAACTGGGAGACGGGAGAAAAAGAAAGCTTTTCAGTAAAAGGCAGACATGATCTTTGTATTGCCTTGAGAGTACCCCCTGTGCTGGAAGCCATCACTGCATTTGTGTTGGCCGATTTGATGTTGCGCGAACAAAAAGTCTCCCGCATTTTTTCCTAAGCACTCCATTCCTGGCTGCTGATTTTCCCGCCGAGGTCAAGCACCAGATAGGGTTGTTCCATCTCTTTGGCGATGGCAATGAATGCATTCACATTTGCGGTATTGAAGGCAAACAGATCGTAATGACAGGGAACAATACATTGTATCCCGCATTTCTTCGCCAACTGAACCGCTTCCGCTGCATTAAGATTTCCTGCCACTTTTCGGGAAGGATCATTTCCATTGATGGGCAATAGGGCAAGCTTGGGTTGAAATGCTTTGATCCGATCTTCCATTCCCGCGTACAACAAACTGATCCATCCTTCCTCATGTGTCATGCCATCATTGAGCCCGATCGGTTTGTCTTGTTCGATCTGCAACCTGTTGCAGACGAATGCACGGTTGGCTTCCGGAATGATGATGGTGCACCCAGGGTTCTTTTGCAACACCGGTATCAATGTATCGGCATCAAGATGGTCTGTATGATTGTGGCTGGAACTGACCAGGTCAATAGGAGGCAGGAGCGATGGATCAATGACTTTTTCTGAAATGCGGACATGTGGTTTTTCTGTGCCCTCATATTTTTGGGTGAGGGAATCGGATAGATAAGGATCGATCAAGGCACGCTTTCCTTTGTATTGAAAGAGATAGCCGCTTTGTCCCAACCACCAGATATGCAGCGCATCACTATTGGCCTGTTGCAAAATATCCTGCAGCAGTTCCTGGTCTTTTCTGATCGCTTTTATCACGGCCTCATTTGTTTTGCGCCTTCCACCATGTTGATCAGTTTTTGTTTGGCAGCCCAACGCGCAGTTTGGCTCAATCCGCAATCAGGGGCAACCGACAGTCGGTCTGCCGGAACATATTGCAAACATCGGCCGATGCGTTCTTTTACATCTTCAACTGTTTCGATGTAATAGTTCTTTACATCAATGATGCCTACTGACACATCCAGCTTTTCAGCAAAGGCTGCCAGCAATTCGATCTCTGCAAATTCACGGTTGGCCATTTCAATGTGCATCTCATCCACATTCAGGTCCAGGAAATCGGGTAGCATGGGTTTCAGGCTCCTGAAGCCAACAGGCCTTCCTTTGAAGTTGCCAAAACACAAGTGAGTAGAAAGACGGCATTTGCCCTGGATAGAGGATACGGTTTCATTGAAGATCTTGACAAAACGCTTGGTATCTTCTTTGTAGGCGTAACAACTCATGGAAGGTTCATCCAGGGTGATCTCCTGACAGCCAGCAGCCACCAGGGCCTCCAGTTCATTTTTGATAAGGGGGGTCAAAGCTGCTGTGATCTCCCATCGGTCCTTGTATTGTTTGTTGGGCAACAATCTTCCGCTGAGGGTATAAGGACCAGGCAGGCTGCATTTCAAGGTTGGGCCCACGGGTGCCAGTCTCTTCAATCGTTGAAATTCTTTTACGGCACCCAGTCCCTCTGGCGCAACCAGGTCTCCGATGATGCTGTGTTTGCCGCGTTGGTCATGCGCAGGGGGACCGAATTTTCTTGTTTCCGTATGATTGGGTTGTATGCCTTTGATGAAACCATAGAAAGAAAGGTTGAAATCAAACCTGGTTTGTTCTCCATCGGTGATCACATCCAATCCGGCCTTCATCTGATCATGAATGGCGGTGATGACGGCATCTTCAGCCATCTCTTCTATGTCGGCTGCACCAAAGGAGGATAGGTGTTGGGTGGAAAATTCCAGCCAGCCAGGAAAGGGGTAGCTGCCGACAACAGTAGTTCTGATGGGAATGGGTTGCATATCGTTTAAGGTTTGAATTGATAAAGTTTTGCGAGTCGCATAGCATGCTGATCGTATGCGCTTTCAAACAAGCGAACGGCCTCTTCTGTTCCAACCACATTGGCGGCACTCAACACGGTTGGGGGTTGTCCTGCTTCTGTCAGCAATGCTGCCACTCTTGCCTTGATGCAGTTGATCAGCAAGACACCTCCCAGTGTGGAGCCAGGAGCAACCGGTGTTGCAAGTCCTTCGATGGGAACCATCGCATCCCCAACGGGAGCACCTGTATCCAATATCAGATCAGAATAGTCTCCCAGTTTTTTCCCGTCCTCTCGCTTGCTGTTGCTGGCATGAGAATGATCGGCACTGATGATGCTGACTACCTTGATGTTTCTGCTTTGAAAATAGGCGGCCATTTCAATTGGCACAATATTGGTGCCTCCTGATGAAATGATCAGGGCAGTATCTTCCTCTGTTACGGTAAAATTTCTCATGATCCTGTCTGCCAGTCCGCTTACATTTTCCAGGAACATGGCTTGTCGTTGGCCATTGGCGCCCACAACCAAGTTGTGGAAGGTGAGTGACAATTCCACGATGGGATTGAAGCCTGTGAAGGAACCATATCGGGGCCACATCTCTTCCACCATGATCCGGGAATGGCCAGAACCAAATACATGCACCATTCTACCGGCCAATATGGTATTGGCGAACCATTGGGATGCCTGTTCTATCAATGAATGTTGTGATTCGATCTTTTCAAGGATGGCCTTGCTTTTCTCTAGATAGGTATTGATTGGATTCATGCTTTTCCTTCTGATACAGACCATCCACCGTCGATGTGGATGTTTTGTCCGGTGATGAATGATGATTGGTCAGACAGCAATAGTGCGGCCATTCCGATGATGTCATGGGGTTTAACCGCCCTTCCTCCATCCAGTGGCTGCCTGCTGTTGACATAAGACATGATGGTTTCATTGTTGATCGCGCGTTGTGCCATCGGGGTATCGGTCAATCCCGGTGAAATAACATTGATGCGGATATTGTCTTTGGCATAATGCGATGCTGCAGCCAGGCTGAGTCCGTTGATGGCTGCTTTGGCAGCAGCATAGGCATGGGTAGAAAAATGCGTTGGCGCTGGATGATCAACCAAGGCAGTGGATACATTGAGAATAGACCCGCCTTTTTTCTGCTGAAGAAAGCTGCGGATGGCTGCCCTGTTGGTTTTCATCATGGTAGTTACATTCAGGGCAAGGGTTTGTTCCCATCCTTCATCTGTCATTTCGTGAAGAGGGCCATCCCCGAATCTTCTGCCACTTCCTCCGGCCACATGAAACAGCCCGTCAAAAGCACCGAAATGATCCATGCAGATTGCAGGCAACTGATTCACTGCATCATCCATGGTAAGGTCTGCAGAGAATGTCCAGAGATGTTCAGTTCTTTCTTCATGCCATCCTTCAATGGGCAACCCGACCGATAATACGCGGGCTCCTTCGTGAACAAAGTGTTGGGTGGCAGCTGCACCGATACCGCTGCTGCCACCGGCAACGACGATGCATTTATCCTTTAGCAGCATGTCTTCTTTTTTTCAGTTTTTCAAATGGAATGTCCAATACCTCAAAACGATCACTGCCAGGCCAGTAATAATGCCACCATTCTGTTTCAAATCGAATGAAACCGTATTTTTCCATGATGGTGCGCAGCAACTCCCGGTTATTTGTTTTTTCAACATCACCGAGTGATTGTCCATGATGGGCCGCCTCCGAAAAATCATCGAAGCCCGTGGGCATGTTGATTTCTTTTCCTGAGGAAAGATCGTACAGCGTGAGGTCAACTGCAATGCCTCTGTTGTGTCCGCTTCCTTTTGCGGGATTGGCCACATATCTTTCATCGTGGATCAATTCCCAGAATTTTTCCGTTACATGATAAGGCCTGTAGGCATCCCAGACCTTGAATCCCAGGTTCTTGCTTTTCAATTCTTTGGCGGCAGCTGCCAAGGCCAGGGCAGGTGATTTCCTTAAAAAGGTATGGTCTGTGTTGGCCGGATACATCCTTAGGCCGGTAAAATTATTTTTGGAGGCATATCGCAGGTCGATGATCAGATCCGGCACCGTTTTTTGCAGGTCTACCATCTCCATTTCAGGGTCTTTTTGTACTGTCTTGTCCAGTTGTTCAATGGTCTGCAAAGGTGCCAATTTGCTGGCCTGTGCATTCGCATGGAATGGAAGCAGGAGCAACGCAAAGAGCCGGAAAATGTTGAAATGGGACAAGTGATTTTACAATAAAAGTTATCGCCTACTAAGTTAACAAGAATGACCCTTATTTCCATCCGGCTGCTATTCCTTTCGTCCTCTTAAAATGCCTTTTCCTACTTGCTGCGGAGATAATAATCTATTGATTGATAATTATTTATATTGATTTTTTGACCATTTGAACAAGATAGCCGCAATTCTGTTGTATTTTTCGGACCCATTAACCATCTAAAATTGAACAGGATCTACCTCATAACGCTATTGTTTTTCCTTGCTTCAACGCATTCTTTTGCTCAACAAAAGGTGAATTACAGGAAAATGGCCATTGTGGACTCTGCAGTGGGCTATGCCAGCTTTTATTCCGACAAATTTGAAGGGAAAAAGACAGCCAGTGGGGAGCTGTTCAGGCAGTCAAAAATGACTTGTGCGCACAATACGCTTCCATTTGGAACGGAATTGAAAGTGACCAATCTCAAAAACGGTAATTTTGTTACCGTAAAAGTCAACGACCGGCTCCATCATCGAAATCCCCGACTGGTCGATCTTTCGGCTACAGCAGCCAAAAAGCTCCATTTTGACGGGAAAGGTGTGATCAAGGTAAGGGTAGAGGTAATAAAGTCCACTGAAAAGGACTTATCCCCATCCAAATAATAATAATTTTTACGATTCAACTCTCTACGAGTATTTTTGTTGTACTCAAAAAAACCAAACTGTTTATGAAAAGGATCCTTTTGATCATGCTTTCCGTGATACTGATGGTGGCGACCAAAGCCCAGACCGTGAAGGGAAAGAATTTTGGCGTTCAATTCACTTTGCACGATTACAAAACTGCTTCTGATCTCAAAACCCTGGGAACCAGCTCAGTGATTTCTGCGCAGCAATGGAAAAAGCTCAGCAGGATGAGACCCGGAATCGCCGTCACTTACACTGAAGGCTTGAACGAATACTTCGATTTCAATGGTCGTGCGGGATTTTCCTATTTGGAATACACCCTGCCCAACCAGCCTTTTGCTGCCAGCAATGGAGCGAAAGCTTATTTTGAGGCCGATGCCAGCATCAACATGAAGATGACCAAAGAAGATAATTGGGTATCTCCTTATCTTTCTTTGGGAGTAGGGGCAGCCAATTGGAATGGTTATTATTCGTCCTATATCCCTGCTGGCGCCGGTTTACAGGTTAACTTCTTCAACCAAACCTATTTTGTTGCCCAGGCACAATACAGATTGCCCGTAACTTCAAATGCTGTTGGTAATATTTTCTACAGCATTGGTATTCTCGGAAATATCGGCAAGAAATAATTCTATACCGAATCCTACACCAAACGCAATTGAAAAAGGACTGAGCATCGCTCAGTCCTTTTTATTTCCCTGAAAAATTCTTTTGATCAGTCCATTCCGCTTTTTTGTGCCCGTGTCGGTAGCGGCTGGTTTGGGTGCTTCCTTGGGAGTGTTTACCGGCTGTGGTTTTACCGGTTCCTTTTTTTCTGCAGGATCCTCAAACTTCTGTGACTCTGTTACCACTTTTTCTTTTCCGTCGCTGATCGGAATGTCTATGTATTCAGAGGAACGACTGGTTTCGTCTCCTTCTGCGGGCAGCAGCTCCTCTGATTCCTGTAGTTTTTCATAGTCGAAAATGATCTCATTCTGCATGTTGGCAGGTGGTATGAAAGCAGCTCCGGGATCGATGTTCAGGGATTTGTCATTGAAGACCTGCTGGTGGTAATAAGCCCAGGCAGGCATCGCCATTTGGGAGCCCCCTGAAGTATAAAGCATGCGGAGGAATGGATCGTCACATCCAACCCATACGCCGGATAACAATTGTGGACTGAATCCGATGAACCAGCCATCAGCATTGTCGTTCGTGGTGCCGGTTTTGCCTGCAATCTGGGCCGCAATTCCATAGGCGCCTCTCAAAGCCCTGCCCGTTCCAAAATCAACCACACCTTGCAGCATTTTGGTCATCACATAGGCTTCGGACTCACTGATCACTTCTTTGGTTTCTGCCCTGAAAGAGGCCAGAACATTGCCATTCTTGTCTTCAATCCTGCTGATGAAATAGGGCTTTACATTGAACCCTCTGCCCGGGAACATGCTAAAGGCTTGCACCATCTCTATCAGGGAAAGATCGGCAGAGCCAAGGGCAATGGAAGGATAGGGAGGTATTTTGTTTACAATGCCACATTGTTTGGCAAACTCCACCGTTCTCTCCACACCCAATTGATTGATGAGATGAACAGCGCCAGGGTTTTTGGAAAAGGCCAGGCAAATGGCCATGGGACCGCCATCGCCATCGATCATCTTTCCTCCCATGTCAATAGGACCTCCCGGCAATTCAGTTTCAGGCTTGTAGCCATTCATTACCCCCAGGGTATACAAGATCGGTTTGAAAGTGGAACCTACCTGTCTTTTGGTTTTGATATTGACATGGTCAAACTTGAATCGTTTGAAGTTGCTTCCTCCTACCCATGCTTTGACTTCACCCGTCAGCGGGTCCATCGAAAGCAATCCTATCTGCATCATTTGCTTGTGATAGCGAATAGAATCAATGGGGGCCATGGTGGTGTCCTTCTCCCTTTTCTCATTCCAGGCAAAAACTTTCATGGCAACCGGCTCCATGAATGATTTTCGGATCTCCTCTTCGTCCAGTCCATCTTCTTTCAGGTTGCGCCAACGGTCAGACTGCTTCATGGCATTTTCCAATACGGCTTTTCCTTCCTTGCTTTTCCAAACGGATCCGTCTTTGATGTTGTTTTGGCTGCTGAAAACCTTTTGCAGATTCTGCATGTGTCTGTACACAGCGATCTCTGCATATTCCTGCATTTTGGGATTGATGGTGGTAAAAATTTTCAATCCATCCTTGTAGATATTGTAAGGCTCGCCGGTTTTGGGATTTTCATTCTCTTTGCACCAGTTCTTGATCTCCTCTTTTAGGATCTCCCTGAAGTAGGGAGCGATCCCTGAATTTTCATCCAGCTTCAGGTATTTCAAGTTGATCGGAGCAATTTTCAATGCCCTTGCTTCTTCTTTGGTCAAAAAATCGTTTCTGACCATCTGGTCCAATACGGTATTCCGCCTGGCCATGGATGCTTTGGGATTTCGGCGCGGATTGTAACGGGTACTTCCTTTGAGGAGTCCTACCAATACTGCAGCTTCCTCTACTGCCAGTTGTCCTGGCTCTTTTTGGAAATAGGTTTTCGAGGCATTTCTGATGCCATATGTTTCGTCACCATAATTCACCATGTTGAGGTAAAGGGTGATGATCTCTTCTTTGGTGAAATTGCTTTCAAGCCTGATGGCAACGATCCATTCCTTGAGCTTGTCAATCACCCTTTTGATACTCTTGCTGCTTTCCTGTCCCAACAAGGCCTTCGCCGTTTGTTGGGTGATGGTGCTGGCACCGCCTTCGCTTCCCAGGAAGACAATCGCCCTGGTAAGACTTTTGATATCGATGCCCGAATGTTCATAAAAACGTTCATCTTCTGTTGCGATCAGTGCCCGGATTACATTGGGTGAGATATCCTGGTATTTGACATTGATCCTGTCCTTGAGGTAAAATTTCCCCATGAGCGTGCCATC
>RFVQ01000084.1 GCA_009922495.1 Chitinophagia bacterium | reverse complement strand
GATCGCTGATAAACTTGGGATCAGTCCTCGTACAGTTGAAACCCATCGCATGCGAATCATGCAGCGAATGGGCGTAAAAAGTGCAGCAGGTATGGTGGCATATGCATTTAAACACAAACTGTATATCAATAATTGAAACCGTAAATAATGCATCGCCCCAACAGGTAATCATTTTAAGTGATTTCACTGAAAAAAAATCATTGGATCACTAGTAGATTGCTCCATGGCTTCAAAGAAGAGGGTATTGCCTGATCAAGAAAAAAGACAGGAAGCGAAAGTTGAATTTTTATTTCCTTGCAGTGCAGAATGCCTTGCTCATCTCAACAATCTGTTTTGTATCCATCTTTTTATTGAACTTTCTCCTGCTTTAAAGAGAAGTTTGCTCATGGGTTATTTTATAAGCCAAGTAAAAATCAGGTCAAAAAAACTGGACAATCTATTGGATTTGTATAGCAATGAGTTGCCGAGATTACATGATGCCATCATCAAAGAAGATTCCAATATCACTGAATTTTGGAAATCAATGGTGGAGATTGTTCACCGTATTCATGCTGAAATGAAAAGCATTTTGCTTTCATTGCAACACGATGAAATTCTCCATGATCAAAAAATTATCTCAATTCAGGAGATTTTTCAAATCCAGAAAGAATTGAAAGCAAGTAGTTTCCGAAGAAATATTACTTTTTTACCTTTGGGTCAATGAATTCCCAGTCCATCACATGCGGATGGCTGTGCTCTCTTTTGGCAATGCTTTCCATTTGCTGGATGATATTCGGGTGATCAGCGGATACATCCTTTTTTTCATAGAGGTCGGTGCTGATGTTGAATAATTCCCAGGGAGCATTGGGATTCTTGCGCATGTTTCTTTTGACTCCTTTCCAGTTCCCCATGCGAACTGCTATTTGTCCTCCATTCTCCGGATATTCAAAATAAAAGAAATCATGTTTTTTCTGTTCTGTTGTTTTGCCCATCAACGTTGGCAGATAGGAGATACCATCTGTCTTTGCAATGGGCTTGCCAGTGAGTTCTGCAAGGGTGGCCATCAGATCGTATTGGATAGAGGCATGATCGGATGTACTGTTGGCCTTGATCTTTCCGGGCCAGCGGGCAATGAAAGGAATGCGGATGCCGCCTTCGTAGAGATCCATTTTGAGTCCGCGCAACCCTGCCACGCTGTTGAAAAATTTCGTGTCCACACCGGCGGAGAAGGTGGCTCCGTTATCGCTAGAGAACAGGATGATCGTATTGTTGTCTAGTCCCAGTCTTTTGATCTGATCCATGATGATGCCCACCTGTTCATCCAAAAAGCTGATCATGGCCGCGTAGGTGGAACGGGGATACTTGGTGGCAGCATACCCTTTTTGTCCATAATAAGGTTCTTCTTCAAAGAGGCCTACGTATTTATTTACATATTCATCCGGAGCCTGGAGGGATAAATGCGGAAGGGTGTAGGGAAGGTAAAGGAAGAAAGGTTTGTTCTTGTTTTGGTCGATGAATTTCATTGCCTTTTCCGTCATCTTTTGCGGGGCATAGTCTTTGCCTTTGTAATAGGCAAAATCCTTATCGGTGGCATGAACCGTATCCTTGATCGGTGTATGCACGCTGATATAGGGATTGTTCAGTGTATCCCATTTGTCATTTTCCCAGAGGTGGGTGGGATAAAAATTGTGTGCTTGTTTCTGATCGAGGTAGCCGTAGTAATAATCGAATCCGTGGTTGAGTGGACTGCCAGTGGTTCCGGCTACACCCATCCCCCATTTGCCTACCAGTGCAGTACGATAGCCTCTTTCCTTCAACATCCTCGCAACTGTATAAGCACCTTCGTGCAGCGGCATCTGTCCTCCTTCCATCGCATCTTCAAATCCTCCCATTTCGTAGTTGCCCCTGATATAGGAATGTCCCGGGTGTTTTCCGGTCATGAGCATGCACCGTGAAGGGGCGCAAACGGGGGCACTGCTATAATGCTGGGTGAAACGCATGCCTTCCTTTGCCATCCTGTCGAGGTTCGGCGTTTTGATCTTGGTTTGTCCATATGCCCCCAGTTCACCATATCCCAGGTCGTCTGCGTAGATGTAGATGATGTTGGGTTGGGAGGTTTGGGCGAAAAGTTTTCCATGGTGAAACAAGGAAACGATGGAAAAGAAAACCAGGATGGAATAGAAAGGCCTTGACAATCTTGACATGGGATGATGATGGTTGCACCCTAAGTTAAACGAAAAAGAGCATTGAAATTACAATGCCAGTTTCTTCAGTCGGCTTGCCGCTTCCATCAGTGTATCCTCTTTTTTTGCGAAGCAGAAGCGCAGGACTTTGTCGTCATGACCATGGATGTAAAACGAAGAAACGGGAATGGTGGCTACACCAATGGTTTTGGTCAGGTGGACCGATAGATCATAGGCCGCCATGTTGCTGATGCGCTTGTAGGTGGCGCAAACAAAATAGCTGCCGGAGGAGGGAAGAAAATCAAATCCCGATCCCTGCATGTTTTCCAGAAAGAGGTCGCGTTTCTTTTGCAGGAAGGGAGCGAGGGAAAGATAGCGCTCCGGTTTTTTCAGGTGTTCGGCCAAGGCAACCTGTGTAGGAGTAAAGCAGCTGAAAGCATCGAACTGATGGATCTTTCGGAATTCAGCGCTCAGTGCTTTGGGTGCCACACAGTATCCCAGTTTCCAGCCGGTGCAGTTGTATACTTTCCCAAAGGAGAAGCAGACAAAGCTTCGCTGAAAGAGATCAGGATATTTTAGCACGCTGTGATGGGCTTTGCCATCAAAGGTCAGGTGTTCGTATACTTCATCACTGATCAGAAAGATCTTGGTCCCGCTGAGGATCGACTGCAGTGTTTGCATGTCTTCATCGGAGAGGATGCTGCCTGTTGGATTGTTGGGTGTATTGATGATGATCGCCTTTGTCCGATCGTTGATGGCTTCGCGCAGTTTGTTCCAGTCGATCTTGTATTCCGGAAATTCCAGTTTCAGTTTTACGGGGACCGCTTTGTTCACCAGGATGTTGGGGATATAGCTGTCGTATGCCGGTTCAAAGAGAATCACTTCATCACCGGGTTGGAGGATGGTGGTAAAGGCGGTGTAGATGGCATAGGATCCGCCGGGAGTGATGGTGATCTCGTCTGCTGCTGAAACGGATCGGCCATAAAGATGGTGAATTTTTGCTGCGATGGATTCACGGAGTGCGGGAAGTCCCGCCATGGGCGCATACTGGTTGTGTCCGTCGGTGATGGCCTTGGCTGCGAGTACCGCCAGTTCTTCATCCATTGGAAAATCCGGAAAACCCTGTCCCAGGTTGATGGCACCATGTTCGGTTGCCAACGCACTCATCACTGTGAAGATGCTCGTGGGGGTATTGGGAAGTTTAGAGGTATTTATCACCCTTGTTCCTTTTGACTTCTGCAACGTATTGTTTGATCTCCTGCTCCTTGTCTTTTTTGCAGATCATGAGCACGTCTTCGGTGTCCACGATGATGTAATCGTTCATGCCCTGCAGCAGGACGAGCTTGTGATTCGGAACATGCACCATGTTGTCTTTGGCATCGATCACCATTACATCACTGCCGGCAACAGCATTGCCGAGATAATCCTTTTCCATGTTTTCGTGCGCAGAATTCCAGGTACCGAGATCGCTCCATCCAAAAGAAGACGGGATGATGTAGACATTATCGGCCTTCTCCATGATGGCGTAGTCAATGGAAACATTGGTGCACTGCGGATAGATCTTGTCTATCGCTTCTTTCTCCTTTGGTGTATTGTAATGCGCCAGATGGGTTTCAAATACTTCTGCGAGTTCGGGCTGGTATTTCTGAAAAGCCTTTACAATGTTGTTCACCTGCCAAACAAAGATGCCGGCATTCCACAGGAATTCGCCACTGGAGACAAATGTCCTTGCCAGTTCCGCATTCGGTTTTTCGGTGAAGGTTTTCACTTTGTATACATTGTCGCTCGCCGGCTGTTGTTCAAACTGAATGTATCCATAGCCGGTGTTGGGATGCGTGGGCTTGATGCCCAGTGTGATCAATGCCTTGTGCTCGTTGACAAAACTCAGGGCTTCCAAACAAACTTTTGTGAAAGCCATCTCATCCAAAATAATATGATCGGCGGGGGCACAGATCAGCGAACCTTTTTCATTCAGCACTTTCAGTTTATAGGAAATGTAGGCAATGCAGGGGGCAGTATTTTTCCTTGAAGGTTCTGAAACGATATTGGCAACGGGCAATTCCGGCAATTGTTCTTTCACGATCTCTACATACTCCTCGGCTGTGACTATATAAATATTTTCCTTGGGGATGAATTTGCTGAAACGATCGTAGGTGCCCTGTATCAGGGTCCTGCCCATGTTCAGAATATCCAGGAATTGTTTGGGATAGGATGTACGACTCATCGGCCAGAACCTGCTGCCAATTCCACCGGCCATGATCGCTACATAATGGTTGCTGTTCATCATAGTTAGTATATTATATAAGTCCCTCTCTGATCAGATCATGCAAATGTATCACTCCTTCGTATCGATCTGATTCGGCTACGATCAACTGGGTGATGTTGTTTTTTCTCATCCTGTCCAAGGCATCCACTGCCAATGCTTCCGGCGAAATGGTTTTGGGTTGGGCCGTCATGATATCGGCGGCGGCTGTCTGTTGCACATCCACTCCTTTTTCCAGCATTCTCCTCAGGTCGCCATCGGTGATCACACCTGCCAATCCCCCCTCCTCATTGAGCACTGCCGTGAGTCCCAATCGCTTTTTCGTCATTTCCAGGATTACCGCCTTCAGGTTGTCTCGCAATCCCACCGCGGGTCTTTCATTCAGCTTGCTGAGGTCGCCCACCCGCAGGTAAAGCTTTTTGCCCAGGGCACCACCGGGATGGAACTTGGCAAAATCATCTGAGCCGAATCCCCTGGCTTCCATGAGGCAGACCGCCAGCGCATCGCCCATGGCCAGTTGTGCCGTGGTGCTGGAGGTAGGCGCCAGGTTGTTGGGACAAGCCTCCTGGCTCACCGTGGTATCGAGGATATGATGGGCGGAACGGGCCAGGGTGGATTGGAGATTTCCCACCATGGCGATGATGGGGTGGCTAAAGTTCTGGATGAGGGTGACCAATACCTTGATCTCGGGACTCTCCCCGCTTTTGGAAATGATCATCACCACATCGTCCTGCTGCACCATGCCCAGGTCGCCATGGATGGCATCGGCAGCATGCATGAAGATGGCTGGGGTACCTGTGCTGTTCAAGGTAGCCACGATCTTTTGTCCAATGATCGCGCTCTTGCCGATACCTGAAACGACCAGTCGCCCTTTCATGTTTTGCAGCAATGCCACTACCTGTTTGAAGTCTTCTCCCAACCGACCGCTCATTTCCTGCAGCGCTTCGGCTTCCAGTCTCAGGGTCTTGATCGCTGTATTCAGTATGGAATTTTCTAGCATGGGCCCTGCAAAAGTACCATAATTATAACATGTTAATAGGAGTCCCGCAGCAGGAATTCTGGGCCAAATGGGTTAAATTTGTTATCTTTTCGTAATTACCATGCCGGCTTCCAAATCCAAGAAAACAGCTTCATCTGCTTCCACCGGGGTTGACCTTTTGGCTCCCCTGCGGCAGTATTTTGGTTTTGATGCCTTTCGGGGCAATCAGGAAGCCATCATCCACAACCTATTGGCCGGCAATGATACTTTCGTGATCAAGCCTACCGGGGGTGGGAAAAGCCTTTGTTACCAGTTGCCCGCCATGATCAGCGAGGGATGTGCCATTGTGGTCTCCCCCCTCATCGCCCTGATGAAAAACCAGGTAGACCTGGTCAGGGGGTACAGCAGCAAGGACAATGTGGCGCATTTTCTCAACTCTACCCTTTCCAAGAAAGAAATCAAGGAAGTACATGACGATCTGACCACTGGCAAGACCAAGATGCTTTATGTGGCGCCGGAGACCCTGACCCGTCAGGAGAACCTGGAGTTTTTCAGCGACCTGAAGATCTCCTTTTTTGCCGTCGATGAGGCACACTGTATATCGGAATGGGGACATGATTTTCGTCCTGAATACAGGCGGCTGAGGGAGATGATGGACCAGATCGATGAAAAGGCACCGGTCATCGCCCTAACGGCTACTGCCACACCCAAGGTGCAACAGGACATTGTGAACAATCTCGGACTGAGAAAACCGCAAATCTTCATTTCATCCTTTAACAGACCCAATTTAGATTACGAGATAAGGCCCAAGGTGAAGAAGGACATGACCGTGAAAGGGATCGTTCGCTTCATTCACGACAACAGGGGGAAGAGCGGTATCATTTATACCCTCAACAGAAAAACTACTGAGGAACTGGCAGAACTGCTGACGGTCAATGGCATCAAGGCCGGGGCTTATCATGCGGGCCTCGACAGCAAGCTGCGGGCAGAAAGGCAGGATCAGTTCCTGAACGAGGACATGCAGGTGATCGTAGCCACCATCGCCTTCGGCATGGGCATCGATAAACCGGATATTCGTTTTGTTATACATTTTAATATTCCCAAGAGCCTGGAGAACTATTATCAGGAAACCGGAAGGGCCGGAAGGGATGGCATGGAAGGGAAGTGCATCCTTTATTATTCCCACAAGGATGTTTCCAAGCTCGAACATTTTCTGCGTGACAAAACCCTGAGTGAAAGAGAGGTAGGTGCTCAGTTGATTGATGAAATGGTGGCTTTTGCGGAAAGCGGACAATGCCGAAGAAAAGTATTGATGAATTATTTCGGGGAGAAATACCCTGATGAGAATTGCAGCAAGTGCGATAACTGTCTGCATCCCAAAGAAAGCGAGGAAGCCAAGGCCAATGCGGCGAAGGTGTTGAAGGTGATCAAGGCATTGGATGAAAGATTTGCAGCAGATTATGTTTTGAATATTTTGATGGGCCGACTCATCCCGCAGATCAAGATGTACCGACACGATGAGTTGCCGGTATTCTCCATCGGTGCAGATGAACCGGATCACTACTGGACTTCCCTCATCCGACAGATGCTCTTGGAGGGCTTGTTGGAAAAAGATATTACGGAACATGGCATTTTGAAAATCAGCAAGGCAGGACATGCTTTCCTGAAAAAACCAACTTCTTTCCTCATGGTCATGGGTAACTTCTATGAAGATGCCATGGAAGATGATGAGGAAACCGTTGCAGCTGCAGGTCCCGCAACAACGGATGTGAAGTTGTTCGAGATGCTGAAGGAATTGCGAAAGCAGTTTGCCAAGGAAAAGAAACTTCCTCCTTTTGTGATCTTCCTGGAATCCTCGTTGGAGGACATGGCAACACAGTATCCCACCAGCTTGGAAGAATTGGAAAAGATCAGCGGGGTGAGCAAGGGCAAGGCCATACGCTATGGTAAAAAATTCATTGACCTGATTGCAAAATATGTAGAAGAGAACGAGGTAGTGAAGCCGGATGATTTCGTGATGAAGAGTGTCGTGAACAAGAGTGGCGACAAGGTCTTTATCATCCAGCAGGTAGACAAGAAAGTGTCATTGGATACCATTGCGAAGAACCGCGACATGAAGATGGAGCAGTTACTGGAAGCGATGGAAACCATTGTAGCCAGTGGCACCAAACTGAATTTGAATTATGCCATCGACCAGATGGTGGATGAAGACCATCAGGAAGAGATCATTGAATATTTCAAGAGTTGCGAAACCAGCAGCCTGGATGTTGCCCGCGAGGAATTGTCAGACCTCGATCTTGAATGGGAGCAGTTGAAGATCATGCGCATCAAGTTTCTCAGTGAATACGGTATGTGAGGCTTTTATATTTTACAAGTAAACGCCATGAAAAAATATTTTTTTCTGTTGATCCTTCCATTCACTGCATTGGCCCAGGAATCCGGGAAGATTTACTCATTGATTCATACCATTGATATCCGGTCAAAAAAAATGGATACCCTTTGGCAGGGACAGGCACATTACGAGGCTCCGAACTGGTCGAAAGATGGATCTCATTTGTTGCTCAATCGGGATGGAAAGATTTATGCCAAGTCTCTTCAGCAAAAAGAGGATTTCAAGGAATTGAATACCGGTTTTGCCGACCGATGCAACAACGATCATGGCATTTCTCCGGATGGAAAATGGCTGGCCATCAGTCATAGTCCTGTGGTGGACAGTGCCAATGGTAAACCTGTTAGAAAATCGGTTGTTTATGTGGTTCCCATCGGAGGCGGTACTCCCCGCAGGATCACTGCGATTTCTATCGAGGGGGGAGCAGAAAAAAGGCTGACAGCAGAAAAGGGTCTTGATGATGGCCCCGAGTATTCGCCGGATGGGAAAACCATTTATTACAACTCCTATGCCGATGGCAGCATGGAGATCTGGCGCATGGATGCCGAAGGCCAAAACAAAAAGCAACTGACCAACGATGCCTATTCCAATTGGTTTGCGCATCCTTCACCGGATGGGAAATGGATCGTCATGATATCTTATTTGCAGGACCAGCAACAGCAACATCCTTTCGGGAAAGATGTAAAGCTTAGGTTGATGGAATTGAAGACCGGCAAGATCAGCGACCTTACACCGGTTTTTTATGGAGGGCAAGGAACCATCAATGTTCCCTCCTGGAGTCCGGATAGCAAACGATTGGCTTTTGTATCCTACAAAAGAAATGAAGAAAAGTAATTAGTCTACTAAATTAGTATAGTAATAAAATAAAACCTAATTTTGCCCCACAATCGCTTCATGATGTTGAACCGTTTAACTGCCTGGGGTATGATCGCTTTTTTCATCAGCCTATTCTCCGACATTGCTGCTCAGGTAAAGCCTGCAGCGTATCAAGCCGAAATAAAAGAATGGGATGCCAAACGGTTGGAGAGCCTGAAATCCGCCAATGGTTGGGTGAACCTTGCGGGACTCTATTGGTTGAAGCCGGGAGAAAACCGTTTTGGCAAGGGTAAAACAAATGAACTGGTATTCGATCATCCGGAATTTCCTGAACAACTGGGAACCTTTGTGTTGACAGAAAAGGAAGTAAAATGGAAAACAGCCAGCGGGCAAACCGTACTGGATAAAAATACACCGGTTCAAGACGCAGTGATTTTTCAGGTTGAGGGTGGGCAGCCCCAATCCTTGTCCTATAAGACTTTTCGATGGAGCATCATCAAACGGGAAGACCTGATCGGTGTAAGGTTGCGCGACCTGGCCAATCCTGCCCTGGATAAATTGCAGAAGATTGATCGTTTCAAAGCATCCACCCAATGGGTGATCAAGGCAACATTTGAACCCTCGCTGATCCCGACCATTCTCACCACCAACATATTGGGACAAACCTATTCGCAACCACATCCCGGGAAAGTAGTCTTTGAAGTCAATGGCAAAAAATATGC
>RFVQ01000083.1 GCA_009922495.1 Chitinophagia bacterium | reverse complement strand
ACATAATCAACATGCACAGGATAGGTTTTATAACTTCTTTCCACAAGTGTCAACGTTTGAATGCGGCTTATACCTTTTGACAAAAAAGGAAGCAGTGCATACATCAAGGTTTTACCACTATTGACCACATCGTCGATCACTATGACATGCGAGATGTCTTTCCAAAGGATTTTGTCAAGATCAGGAGGTGTGGAACTGGATTTATCCATTTTCAAAGGAATAACATCAACCTCCAAATTTGAAACTTCTAGTAAGATAGACTTCAAAAGTTCAGCCATCAACAAACCATTGTCCATTATTCCTGCCAAGTGAATTTTTTTAATCCCATTGTTCCTTTCCAATATTTCATAGGCCATCCTTTGCATTTTCATTTTGGCTTTGTCTGCAGAAAGGATATAGTTCTTGCTCATGTTCACTACTTTAACTGATTCTGCTGTAATTTAGTATATATGAATCTCGCATACAAACATTTGATTCCTGAGGACTTTTCTGCATCGTCCAGGGTCTGGATTTACCAATCCCCCCGCATTTTCTCCCTGTCTGAGGCCTTGGCGGTAGAAAAATCCATCGATGACTTTATATCCGGCTGGCAATCGCATGGAACACCGGTAAAAGGTTTTGGAACCCTTTTCTTTGGCCAATTCATTATTTTGATGGCGGATGAAGAAGTCACAGGTGTTAGTGGCTGTAGTACTGACAGTTCAGTTCGCCTGATCAAATCAATTGAACAAATCCATGGTGTGAATTTATTCGATCGAACCACCCTGGCATTTTGCATCCATGAAAAAATTCAATTGATCCCCATGAATCAATTGGAATATGCGATTGAAAATGGGTTCATAGGGGCTGAAACCATATTTTTGGATAATACCGTTCAAAATAAATATGCACTGTTAAAGGAGTGGTTCAAACCTGTAAAAGATAGCTGGATTGGCAGAAGATACTCCATTTTATAACTTATGTCATTTTGTCATATCCCGCATATTTTACTAATTTTGCAGGATGTTCGACATCGCCCAAAAGACCATTGATGAAACCCGTCAGGGGGAGGCTTATTCAGTTGAATTAGACAGTGATCATTCCCTGAACAAGCGTTTTTACATAGAAAGCTATGGCTGTCAGATGAATTTCAGCGATAGCGAGATCATTGCTTCCATCTTGCATGCAGAAGGATTTGGTGCAACCAGGGATCACGAACAAGCTGACCTCATTTTATTGAATACCTGTTCGATCCGTGAAAAGGCTGAGCAAACAGTTCGAAAAAGGCTCACTGAATTCCGAAAACTTAAAAAAGAAAAACCTGGAATGCTGATAGGTGTTTTGGGGTGCATGGCAGAAAGGCTTAAAACCAAGTTGCTGGAAGAAGAAAAACTGGTAGATATTGTAGTAGGTCCAGATGCCTACAGAAGCCTTCCTCATCTGATTGATGAAGCTGAAACCGGAACCAAGGCGGTGAACGTGCTCCTCAGCAGGGAAGAAACCTATGCAGATATATCCCCTGTCAGGCTAAACTCAAATGGCATCACCGCTTTTGTGAGCATCATGAGGGGATGTAACAACATGTGCTCCTTCTGTGTGGTTCCCTTTACGCGTGGACGGGAAAGAAGCCGAGACGATGCTTCCATCGTTCAGGAATGCAGGGATCTCTTTCAACAGGGGTACAAAGAAGTTACGCTACTGGGGCAGAATGTTGACAGCTATTATTGGGTAGATCCCCAAACCAATCATGCTGTTGACTTTGCCATGTTGTTGGAAAAAATTGCCAGGATAGACCCCTCCTTACGGGTAAGATTCAGTACTTCACACCCAAAAGATATAACGGATAAGGTATTGTATACCATGAAGGCATATGACAACATATGCAAGTACATACACCTGCCATTGCAAAGTGGATCAACCAGGGTCCTGCAATTGATGAACAGAACCTATACGCGTGAATGGTACAAGGCCAAAGTAAACAGGATCAAAGAGATCATGCAGGACTGCGCCATCAGTTCAGATATTATTGCCGGCTTTTGTACGGAGGAAGAAAAAGACCATGAGGATACATTGGAAATGATGCGATATGCCGGATACGACTATAGTTATATGTTTAGCTACTCAGAACGTCCTGGTACACTGGCAGCAAAAAGATACCAGGATGATGTGCCTGCTGAAACCAAAAAAAGAAGATTGGAAGAGATTGTCTCTCTCCAGAATAAACTTTCACTGGAAAGCAACCAGCGTGACTTGGGAAAAACTTTTGAAGTGTTGATCGAGGGGAACTCCAAAAAGAGCGAAGCGCAGTGGATGGGAAGGAACAGCCAAAACAAAGTAGTGGTATTTGACAAATCAGACCGGCTCACATTGAAACCCGGTGATTATGCAATGGTTAAAATCAATGATTGTACGCAAGGAACATTGCTGGGTCAACTAATCGTTTCAAATTAATTGAATGGACATTCAAAGTATTAAAAACAGATTTGGCATCATTGGCAACTCCCCTGCCCTAAACTATGCCCTGCAGGTTGCCATTCAGGTTGCCAACACAGACCTAACCGTATTGATCGTAGGGGAAAGTGGAGTGGGCAAGGAAATTTTCTCTCAAATCATCCATTCACTTTCTCCAAGGAAACACAACCCATTCATCGCTGTTAACTGTGGGGCTATTCCTGAGGGTACCATTGATTCAGAATTATTCGGACATGAGAAAGGATCGTTTACGGGTGCGGTAGATTCCAGAAAAGGTTATTTTGAAACGGTCAATGGTGGCACTCTTTTCATGGATGAAATTGGCGAAATGCCATTGGGAACACAAGCGAGGCTGTTAAGGGTATTGGAAAACTCAGAATTCATAAGGGTTGGCTCTTCCAAGGTTCAAAAAACTGACGTCAGGGTCATAGCCGCTACCAACAAGGATCTTTTGCAAGCAACGCAGAACAATAAGTTCAGGGAAGATCTATATTACAGGCTCAATACAGTGCCCATAAGAGTACCCTCGCTCAGAGAGCGAAAAGAAGACATCATTCTTTTGTTCCGAAAGTTTGCCGTTGATTTTGCAGAACGCTACAGAACCAGTCCCATTCAACTCACAGAAGAAGCCAAATCAATGTTGTTGAATTATGGCTGGCCTGGCAATGTCAGAGAATTGAAAAATATTGCCGAACAGATCTCTGTTTTGTCAGAAAACAAAAGCATCAGCGGTCAAGAACTTGAAAAATTCTTACCCAAAACAGGCAGCAATCCCCTTCCGATGGTCTTGGGTTCCGCGCCTTCCACCAACGCCGAATTCATGAACGAGCGAGACATTCTGTATAAGTTATTTTTTGACTTGAAAAAGGATGTAACAGAAATGAAAAAAATGTTCTTTGAGATCGTTCAACATCCCGGCAGCATGGCAGGCATGCCGCATGTTATGGATGATGGGTTTGTGCAGGATATGCCCTTGGTGAGGGCTCAGCATGATAACAATCCTGGAGCAAGTGTTATCCCGGTAACCAGTCAACCCATGATTCTTTCCGAAAACCGTGACATACAAGATCATATCATAGTGGACGAATCCCTTAACATAATGGACAAGGAAAAAGAATTGATAGAAAGAGCACTTAGAAAACACAAAGGGAAGAGAAAAGATGCTGCATCAGACCTTGGCATCAGCGAAAGAACGCTATATAGAAAACTAAAAGAATATGACATTGAAGACTGACCGTAGCCTATTGTCTCTGAAACATTTTGTGCTGCTTATTCTTTCGGGCATATTCATGCAAGGAACCTGCCGTTATTCACTGAAAGACGTATCCATCCCACCAGAGATCAAAACCGTAAGGGTATTTTTTATTGAAAACAAAGCCCGCTACATCAATCCTCAACTCAGTCCTAAGCTAACCGACAAACTCCGGCAAAAGATCGTCAACCAAACCAGGTTGTCACAAACCAATAATGATGCTGACTACGAAATCAGCGGTTATATCAGCGACTATTCCGTCAATACTTCCGGTATTTCACAGCAGCAGGTTGCCAGTAACAACCTTAACGTGACAGTGCATATTATTTTTAGGAACAGACAGGATGAGAAAAAGAATTTCGAGGCTGACATCACCAGAAATTTCCCCTTTTCTGCCAGTAAAAGTCTTTCACAAGCAGAGGCTGAACTAAATGATCAGATGATCACCAACCTCACAGATGAAATTTTTAACCGGATTTTTTCAAATTGGTAAAGCAGCCTATATTAGCACCAATGACCAGGGAAACAGACTATCTTATTCAGTCACTTTTTGAAAGGGAAGGCATGGAAGTAATGACCCTGGATGAACTTAAAGAGTATTCCCATCAATACCCCTTTTCCTCCATCATCCAATTTTTATATACCAGTAAGCTCAAGTCTTTGCATCATCTTGATTTTCCAGCAACTGCGTCCAAAACCGCTCTCTTTTTCGAAGATCCTTTCTGGCTGGATTACCAATTGAATGGCGAAAAAGACAAGGGGAAATTCGATTTAGGACCCTATGAAAACAGAAATGAGACTGTGGAAGAATTGCCCCCATTGCTTGTACCCATAGAACCCTATCATACCATTGATTATTTCGCCTCGCAGGGGATTAAACTGAGCAAAGAGGAGGAAAAAGATGAATTGGGTAAAAAAGTGAAAAGCTTCACTGCATGGCTAAAAACCATGAAAAGACTACAACCTGAACCTGAAAACATCAGCGTCAAGGATGCTGCTGTTTTCTCAGATAGCTCGGTAACCGCTTTGGACTCAATAGAACCTATTTTGACAGAATCCATGGCAGAAGTCTATTTGAAGCAGGGACTTGCAGAAAAAGCAATCGAAATTTACCAGAAATTAAGTTTGCAAAATCCTGCCAATAGCCATATTTTTGCTTCCCGAATTTCATCTATTAAAGAAAACAATATATGACAGTCATTTTTGTAGCCATCGTAATTTTGGCCTCGGTTCTGCTCGGTGCTATTGTCCTGATTCAGAGCCCCAAAGGCGGTGGACTTGCTGGTAACATTGCTGGTTTCAGCAATCAATTCATGGGTGTTAAACAAACCACAGATCTCTTGGAAAAAGGAACCTGGATCCTTTCCAGTATTTTGGTTATTCTATGTTTGGTATCGGTTTTGATCATAAAAACTGGTAAGGGAAACAGCAGTGATGTCCTGAAGAACATCCCCACTACTGGTGCTCCTGCCAACCAATCCTCTCCTGCTCCGGCACCTGCACCCCAGCAACTGCCTTCAGGTAATGCCCCACAATAAAATATTGAAAGATAGATAGTAACCCTGCCTGAAAAGAGCAGGGTTTTTCTTTTATTTGTACATCCATGGCTAAGAAAAAAACAAGCAGGTCAAAGTCAACCCTCCATCGCAAAGGCAATAAGCTTTCCTTGATCCTATTGTCCATCCTTGCTTTCTTTGCTGCACTTTTCTTTTACATCATCTTTTTACGTCCGGCTACAAAATTCAAAGGAGAAGAGGCTACCATTCTCATACCAAAGTCAAAAACCACAAAATCATATGTAAAAGATGAAATTAAGAAACACATTGATGCGGTCAATTATACCACATTCTTGGCCCTGGCTGAATGGTCTGGCTATTGGAAAAACATTCAGCCCGGAAGGTATGTGATCAAGAAAAACAGCAGTGTGTTTACGCTTTTCAGAAGGCTTCATGGCGGTATTGAGACACCGGTTACCCTTGTCATCAATAAATTCAGGACAAAAAAAGAACTGGCACAATACATGGGAAATAAGCTGGAATGTTCAACACAGGATATATATCAATTTATCTCCAGTAAAGATTCTTTGGAAACCATCGGTTTGACAAATGAAACCATGATGACCATCATCATTCCCAATACCTATGAGATCTATTGGAGCAGCAGTCCCAGGGATTTCATGGAAAAGATGCAGAAAGAATCCAATAAATTCTGGAACAGCAGCAGGATTGGAAAGGCAAAAAGTATAGGATTTTCCAAAGAGGAAATAATTACCATCGCTTCTATTGTAGAAGAAGAGACCAATGACGATAAGGAAAAACCATTGATTGCCAGTGTTTATATCAACCGCCTGAACAAAGGGATGGCTTTGGGAGCCGATCCAACAATCAAGTTTGCCCTTGGCAATTTTTCCCTCAAGCGGATCCTGTTCGGACATATCAACTCAACTGCTTCATCACCTTATAACACTTATAAGAACAAGGGATTACCTCCTGGACCCATTTGCACCCCTTCTATTGCTTCCATCGACGCAGTTCTAGAGGGGGAAAAGACCGATTACTTGTTTTTTTGCGCAAAAGCAGATTTTTCCGGTAGTCATAGCTTTGCAAGCACCGATGAGGAACACTTTGCCAATGCCCGTAAATACAGAAAAGCTTTGGACAGCCTTAGAATCCATTAAAGAGGAACGATGATCAAATTGAACAGGATCATTATTGAAAGCAAACCGGTAAAAACGATCATCAATTGGTCAAAGAGGCTTGTACTTCCGGGATTTGAAGGAATACCACTCTACGATGTCCTGTATTTTTTTTTCCAACAGACACAGAAGATTGGCTTGCAGGAAAGGGCCGCTTCCATCGCTTTTAACTTTTTAATGGCCATTCCTCCTTTGATGATATTTATTTTTACCCTGCTCTCGTATATCCCCGGTTCAAAAGATTTATACCAGGAAATACTTGTGTTGATGCGAAATATTGTTCCGGATGACACGACCTATTCCATGATCCAAAAAGTTTTGGATGATTTTTTCAAGACCGGAACCGGCACTCTTTCATTCGGCCTTTTATTGGCCATCTATTTCTCTTCCAATGCTACCCTAACCATCATGCGAACATTCAGAAAATCAATGTTGCATATTGAAACAGAGGACAGAAATTTTATTGAAATCCGGCTGAGTGCCATTCGGTTAACGCTGATCATTGTCTTTCTGATACTGGCAACCATCATGATCATGTTGACCCAGACAATTGTCTTGAACTGGGTTACCGAATCGCTGGGTATCAGCAATGGATTCATTGATTTCCTCTTCAATCTTGGCAACCTTTTGGTCACTTTTCTGTTGATTTATATGGCAATTGGACTTATTTACCGCTATGCTCCACATGTTCAAAAAAAATGGAAAATCAAATCACCGGGTGCTGTATTGGCTACGCTTTTGATCATTGCTTTTACTTTTTTGTTTAGCTATTGGGTAAACAACATCGCTTCCTATAATAAAGTATACGGATCACTGGGGAGCATTTTGATACTGATGTTCCTTGTTTTCGTAAACTCTCTTGTATTGCTGATCGGGTTTGAGCTTAATGTCAGCATCAATTCTTTGAAAACCATTGCATCAAAACGAAAACCTAATTAACATGTCAAATCAACCAAGGCCCTTTATACTGGCAGAAACCAATTGGAAGGAAATCCAGGAACACCAATTTGATGTAGTCGTACTTCCCTGGGGTGCTACAGAAGCACACAATTACCATATGCCTTATGGGACAGATAATTATCAGGTTGACCATGTAGCGGCAAAAAGTGCAGAAAAGGCATGGCAGGCTGGTAAAAAAGTACTGGTTTTGCCCACTATACCCTTTGGTGTGAATACAGGTCAATTGGACATTGATTTTTGCATCAACATGAACCCTTCTACTCAGCTCTCTATATTGAAAGATGTTTGCGATACCATCATCAGGCATGGGGCAACAAAACTGGTTATTTTAAATGGTCATGGTGCAAATAATTTCGTTTCCATGATCAGGGAATTGGCCGGACTGTTTCCAAACCTATTTGTTTGTGTAGTCAACTGGTACCAGTCTGCCCCAGTGAAAGAATATTTTGAAGCACCAGGAGACCATGCAGATGAAATGGAAACAAGTGTCATGCTCCATTTGCATCCTGAACTGATCATGCCACTGGCTCAGGCTGGGGATGGCAGTACCCTTGCATTCAGTGCAAAAGGATTCAAACAAGGCTGGGCCTGGACACAGCGTCCCTGGACACTGATTACCAAAGATACCGGGTCAGGAAATCCTGCCTTGGCAAATGCTGAAAAAGGGTCAAAATTTTTAGACGCAGTTACCCATCAAATTGCAGAATTCTTTTCCGAAATTTGCGGCAAATCTGTAGAATCTCTTTTACATTAAACCCCATTCATATGCGTGTACTGATACTGTGCGTTACTCTCTTTTTACAATTTTTTGCCTATTCACAATCCAAGTCAAACATTGATTTCATTATCAAAGACAGCAAAGGAGTCAACATAAAAGATGTGGAAATCCGATTTTTGAACCATGGTTTCAGCGGGCAACCCATAGACAACAAGATCACATTTAAAAATATCCCTCACGGCAGTTATACTATCCTGATTTTGGCTGAGGGTTATGCTTCCAGTGTTGAAACACTTATCATCAATGGCAATACTGAGGTTGTCCGAAATCTCTCCTCTTCTATTACAACACTTGATGACATAGTGGTGAATACTGATAAAAGGGAAACAGGGTTTTTTAAAACGCTAGGGAGTTCCACCGTGCTGGATGCCAAGCAAATCAGGAACATGCGCATTTGGGAATTATCCAATCTGTCAGGGATCGCGCCCAATCTCACCCTATCCCACTCTGGAGACAACAGGAATGTAACGGGTGTAAGGGGTATTGTAACCACTTCCTATGAACAGTCAGTAGCTACTTATATAGACGGGGTTGCTCAATTTGGACTTGATACTTATATCCCACAATTGAACGAAATTGAAAGCATTGAAATCATCAGGGGGGCTCAAGGCACCTTGTTTGGAAGGAATGCCATGGGGGGAATCATCAATATTACCACCAAAAAACCAACCAACAAGCCTAGCTTTCACCTGGATGTTCAAGCCGGCAGCCATTCACAACAACGTTATAACATTGGCATTCAACACCCCCTTGTCAAAAACAAACTTTTTTTGGGCTTGAATGCATTGCATGACAGAAGAAATGGTTTTTACACCAATACTTTCACAAAAGCAGCCTACGATAAGCAGAACCAAACCATGTTAGGCTTACAATTGAAGTATTTGCTGGATAACGATTGGAGCATACAAGCTGACATCAAGGAATACTTTGCCACCAACAATGGTGCATTCCCATTGGTTAACGATCCGGGTGAATTATTTTCCAATCCTTATCAACTTTCTCAGAATCTGGTAGCTGCCATGAAAGACAAAACAGCCAACAGTTCATTGGTCATCAAACACAAGGGTGAAAAACTTGATTTCACCTTGCAAAGCTCCAGGCAAAAGAACTACCGATACTATGAGAATTCTCTGGATGCGGACTTTTCTCCAGCTGATATTGTTGGAATTTTCAACAACTATGGAAATGACTTCAATACAGTCAATGTAATTACCAATGAAGCCAGGCTGCAATCCAAGGGAGATACTAAACTGGAATGGATTGCTGGAGTCTATCATTTCTTGCAAGAAAGTCCTACCAGACAAGCAACCGTTTTTGGCAAGGATGCCGGTTTGTTTGGGGTGCCTGACAAAAATTTTGCTATTATTTCCACCAATATCGGCAAAAACAATGGGTTGGCTGGATATGGAAATTTCAAGTACCTCATTACTGAAAAACTAACCATCATCGGAGGTCTTAGGATTGACAATGAAAATAGAAAATTGAC
>RFVQ01000082.1 GCA_009922495.1 Chitinophagia bacterium | reverse complement strand
GCCATTTCCTGCCAAACAATGTCTTCGTTGGTATGAAAGTACGCTTTCAGTACATCCACTTGCTTCTCTATCTGGCGGACTACCTTTCTCACAGCATCTTCTGTTTCGATGATGACAATATTGAAACGGTGGATACCCTCTATTTCAGATGGGGAAGTGTTTAAGCTCTCGATGTTGATCTTCCTTCTAGAGAAAATGATGGCGATCCTGTTCAATAGACCCACCTGGTTTTCTGTATAAAGTGTGAGGTTGTATTCTTGTTTCATGATGTATTATTTTAAGCGGATCTCCCCAACTCCACACCCTTGTGGTACCATGGGGAATACATTGTTCTCTTTGCCTACCATTACTTCCAACAGGTAAGCCCCATTGTGGTTTAACATGGTTTTCAGGGCCTCTCTGAGTTCCTCTCTTTTCGAAATAGAATTACCCTCTATCCTGTAGCCTTTGGCCACGGTAACAAAATCGGGACTTTCGATATCCACAAAGGAGTATCTTTTTTCATGGAAAAGCTGTTGCCATTGCCTTACCATTCCGAGGAAGCGATTGTTCAGGATCAGGATTTTGACATTGATGCCATATTGCATGATGGTACCCAATTCCTGGATGGTCATCTGCACGCCTCCATCGCCAATGATGGCAACAACCTGTCTCTCTTTTGCACCATATTTTGCCCCCATTGCAGCAGGTAGGGCAAAGCCCATGGTGCCCAATCCGCCTGAGGTTACATTGCTCTTGCTTTTGTTGAATTTTGCATACCTGCATGCTACCATCTGATGCTGTCCCACATCCGTAACGATGACAGCCTCACCATTGGTGATCTGGTTCAATTGTTCGATCACTTCACCCATGGTCATAACCTCATTGGTGGGATGAAGTTCTTCGTTGATAACAGCTTCCTCTTCCATCTTCATGCACTCATGGAATCGATTGATCCATGCAGCATGATTTTTTTTCTCAATAAGGGAAGTCAATAGGGGTAAGGTTTCTTTGCAATCTCCCCACACCGGTACAGTTGTCTTCACGTTCTTGTCTATTTCCGATGGATCAATATCCAAGTGGACCACTTTTGCCTGTTTGGCATAACGATCCAGTCTGCCCGTCACCCTGTCGTCAAAACGCATGCCCACTGCGATCAATACATCGCATTCATTGGTCAAAACGTTGGGGCCATAATTGCCGTGCATTCCCAGCATGCCAACATTTTGCGGATGGTCGGTTGGCAAGGCACTCAGACCGAGGATGGTCCATGCGGCAGGGGCACCAGATTTTTCTATGAACGTCTTGAACTCTTCTTCTGCCTTGCCCAATATGACGCCCTGTCCAAATATAACAAGGGGTCGTTCTGCTGCATTGATCAAAGCAGCTGCTTCTTTGACATATTCTTCCCGCACAATCGGTTTGGGTCGGTAGCTTCTGATATGATGGCATTTTTCATATCCCTTGTATTCAAACTTCTGCAATTGAGCATTCTTCGTGATGTCAATCAAAACCGGACCGGGCCTTCCGCTGCCTGCGATATAAAAAGCCTTTGCCATGACCGCTGGGATCTCATTTGCATCCGTCACTTGGTAATTCCATTTGGTCACTGGGGTGGTGATATTGATAACATCTGTTTCTTGAAATGCATCCGTTCCCAGAAGGTGTGCAAAAACTTGGCCCGTAATGCAAACGAGTGGTGTTGAATCAATTTGAGCATCTGCAAGACCTGTAACCAGATTGGTGGCACCAGGACCGCTCGTTGCAAAAACCACACCTGTTCTGCCGGATGTCCGGGCATACCCCTGGCCTGCATGGATTCCTCCTTGTTCATGTCTAACGAGGATATGCTCTAGTTTATCATGATAGTCATACAAAGCATCATAAATGGGCATGATGGCGCCACCAGGATAACCAAAGATGGTGTCCACACCTTCCGCAACCAGTGCTTTCAAAACGGCTTCACTGCCCGTTATTTCTGTTTTCATTTCTTGCGCTGTCATTGTTCTAATCTTTTTTCAGTTAGGGAAGCCTATTTGTCGGTGATGCAACCTTCAGATGCCGGCGTTACTTGTTTGGCATATTTATACAAGATTCCTTTTGTGGCATTCAATGCTGGTTGTTTCCATGCAGCTTTTCTCTGCTGCAGAACAGCCTCCTCCAGTTTAACATTGATGGTATTGTTGATGGCGTCGAGCTCAATGATATCATCATCCTGCACCAATGCAATTCCACCACCTTCAAAAGCTTCTGGGGTAATATGTCCCACTACAAAACCATGTGTGCCGCCGCTGAATCTTCCGTCGGTGATCAAGGCCACATCCTTGCCCAGGCCAGCACCAATGATGGCGGATGTTGGTTTGAGCATTTCAGGCATTCCGGGAGCTCCTTTGGGCCCTACATATCGGATTACGACAACATCTCCTTTGCGGACCCTGCCACTGCTGATGCCTTCGATCAATTCTTTTTCACCATTGAATACCCTTGCTGGTCCCACGAACTTTTCACCTTCTTTGCCACTGATCTTGGCCACACTTCCTCCAGATGCAAGATTTCCATAAAGGATCTGCAAATGTCCCGTCGCCTTCAAAGGTTGCTCGATGGGGTAGATGATCTTTTGGGTTTCAAAGTTGATGTCCACGACTTGTTCGAGGTTTTCTGCAACGGTCTTACCCGTTACCGTTAAGCAGTCTCCATGGATCAATCCTTTTTTCAATAAATATTTCATTACCATGGGTACGCCACCTACCTTGTGCAAATCTTCCATCAGGTATTTACCACTGGGTTTGAAATCAGCAATCACCGGCACTTTGTTGCTGGTGGCCTGCACATCATCCTGTGTCAGGGTAAGTCCTACACTGTGGGCCATGGCAATCATGTGCAATACAGCATTGGTGGATCCGCCCAATGCAACAATGATGGTCAATGCATTTTCGAAAGCCTTCTTGGTCATGATATCTGAAGGCTTGATATCTTTTTCCAAAAGAACCCTGATGGCTTTTCCGGCATCAACACATTCTTTTCTTTTCTCTTCACTCAAGGCTGGATTCGAAGACGAATAGGGAAGGCTCATGCCCAGGGCCTCGATCGCGGAAGACATGGTATTGGCGGTATACATCCCACCACAGGCACCAGCACCCGGACAGGAATGCATCACGATTCCTTTGAAGTCAGCTTCGTCCAACTGTCCTGCTATCTTTTTTCCCAATGCTTCAAATGCAGAAACAATGTTCAGGTCCTCTCCTTTATAATGTCCTGGAGCAATGGTGCCGCCGTAGACCATGATAGAGGGCCTATTCAACCGACCCATTGCCATAACCGAGCCGGGCATATTTTTGTCGCATCCCGGAACAGTAATGAGTGCGTCATAGTATTGTGCTCCACAAACTGTTTCAATTGAATCTGCAATCACATCCCTGCTCACAAGCGAAAATCGCATGCCATCCGTTCCATTCGACATGCCATCACTGACACCAATCGTATTGAAAGTAAGACCTACCAGATCATTTGCCCAGACACTTTTTTTGATGTCTGCTGCCAGATCATTCAGGTGCATGTTACAGGTGTTTCCATCCCATCCCATGCTGGCAATTCCCACTTGAGCTTTTGCCAGATCAGCATCTGTTAAGCCGATGCCATAAAACATAGCTTGGGCAGCAGGTTGAGTAGGATCTTGCGTGATGGTTTTGCTATACTTGTTCAATTCATTCATATGGATGCTTTTGGAAATGTTAAATGATGGTTGATTTTCTCATGAGAATATTTTCCCAAATCAAAGGGTCGCTGCTTGCTTGCAGGATACGGTCGCTGATCATTTCCCCAATCGTTGAAGTAAAGTAAAAGTTGATCGGGTCAATGTCTTTTGTTACAAATCCATTTTCCAATGTCCACTTTACCGCATGTTTGATGGCTGCAGACTCAGCGTAGAGTTCCAGATATTCAAGCATGCCGGCAGCGGATAAAATCGATCCCAGCGGGTTCGCAATATCCTTTCCTTTTGCTGCAGAATAGGATCCGTGAATGGGTTCAAAAAAGGCAGTATTGTTACCGATGGAGGCAGAAGGAATCAAGGCGGGGGAGCCGGACAGAACTGCGGCCTCATGACTAAGGATATCCCCAAAAAGATTTTCCGTTAGGATCACATCAAATCTGGAAGGATTGGTGATCAACTGAGAGGCTGCGGTATCAACATACATGAATTCCAATTCAACTTCCGGATAGGAAGACGACATGCTGTGAACAGACCTGCGCCAAAGTCTTGATGTTTCGAGAACATTGGCTCTGTCAATCAGCGTTACCCTGCGTTTTCTTTTCTGTGCCAGTTGAAAAGCATAGGTGGCAATCCTGTTTATTTCTTGTTCTGTATACGTAGAAGTATCAGTTGCAGTTTTTCCATCTTCGCTCACATGTCTTTCACCCATGTACAATCCGCCTGTCAATTCACGGAAAATAACGATGTTAACACCTTCCAGCAGATCAGGTCTGACAGGGGAGAGGTGGGAAACAGAAGGATGTGAGACGATGTGTCTGATATTGGCAAACAGCCCTAGTTCCCTTCTGATTCGCATCAAACCCTGTTCCGGTCTTATATGGGCATGATGGTCCTGGTCATATTTGGGATCGCCCACAGCCCCAAAAAGGATTGCATCTGCATTTTTACAAAGATCAATGGTCTGTTGTGGGAGTGGGTCTCCGGTTTTATCAATGGCATCTGCTCCAATCAGTCCGAATGAGTATTGGAAATCATGTCCGAATTTTTTGCTGACAGCATCCAGTACCCGCAAAGACTGATTGGTGATTTCCGGCCCGATGCCATCACCCGGTAAAACGACGATATGTTTGCTGGCTGACATGGCTATTGTTGTTTTGTTTTCTGTGCTTCAGCCAAGGGTTGAAGGTCCTCGTCTTTGACCTCTTTGAGCTTATCTGCCAGTTCTAAAAATTGGGCATACAAAACATCGATATCGTTTCTGTTAAAATCATATCCCAAATTTTTAAAACGATAGGCCAGGGCAGATCTTCCACTTCTTGCGGTAAGAACAATCTTGGATGATTCAGCCCCCACTTCTTCCGGATTGATGATCTCATAGGTTTGGGCATCTTTCAAGAAGCCATCCTGGTGAATGCCGGAAGAATGAGAAAATGCATTGGCGCCAACGATCGCTTTGTTTGGCTGAACAGGCATTCTCATGGTTTCAGATACCAAGCGGCTGATGGGATTCAATTTTTCAGCTTTGATCGCTGTATAAAGATCCAGTTGCTTGTGCTGTCTGAGTACCATGACCACTTCTTCCAATGATGTATTGCCGGCCCTTTCTCCCAGTCCGTTGATCGTGCACTCAATCTGACGGGCACCATTGATGGCTCCATAAATGGAATTGGCAGTTGCCAGCCCAAGATCATTGTGACAGTGACAGGAAAGCACTGCCTTGTCAACATTGCTGACATTGTTCATCAGGTAGGCAATCTTTTCTCCATATTGAGTCGGAAGACAATATCCGGTGGTATCGGGGATGTTGACGGTAGTGGCTCCGGCAGCAATTACAGCTTCTACAACCCTTGCCAGGTATTCGTTTTCAGTTCTACCCGCATCTTCTGCATAGAATTCCACATCATCTGTAAAATTTCTTGCCCATTTTACGGCTTGAACAGCTCTTTTGAGAATTTCTTCTCTCGTGCTGTTGAATTTGCTTTTGATATGTGAGTCAGAGGTGCCGATTCCTGTATGGATCCTTCCTCTTTTGGTATGTTTAAGGGCTTGTCCGGCTACCTCAATGTCTTTTTCCACCGCACGACTCAAACCGCAGACCGTGGCGTTCTTGATGATCTTCGAAATTTCGGAGACGGATTCAAAATCACCAGGACTTGAAATGGGGAAGCCGGCTTCAATGATATCAACACCCAGGTCTTCCAAGGCAAGGGCCAGCTCAATTTTTTCTTTTGTATTGAGTTTGCATCCCGGCACCTGTTCACCATCTCTCAAAGTGGTATCAAAAATGAATATTTTGTTCTTAGACATGCTTAAATTCTTGTTTTGTTGGAACATTCAATGTTCGACTGTCTGCTAATTTAACGCATCCCTTTTTTGGATTTTACCTAAATTCAGTTGTATTTTACGTTGTGTAAACAGGGGAAAATGAGGTGAAATCCTTATCCCAACTGGATTTGAAGGAAAGAATATTACGATGCCCAACCGGAGTGCTGACGAACTTTTTCAACTCATCAAAACCCTTGACAAGGGAGAGAAGCGCAATTTCAAGCTGTATGTAGGCAGGAATATGTCTACGGACGAGCTAAAGATCATCACCCTTTTCGATGCATTGGACAAAATGGAAACCTATGATGAGGAATTGTTGCTGAAAAAAAACGAGTCCATTCAGAAGGTGCAATTGTCCAATCTTAAGGCACATCTCTATAAGCAGATATTATCAAGTCTTCGTTTAATTAGACTTGAACAAACTGTTGACATTCAGCTACATGAGCAGTTAGACTACGCAAGAATTTTGTACAACAAAGCGCTTTATCACCAAAGCCTCAGGTTGCTGCAAAGAACCAAGGAGCTGGCCAAAAGCCACAACCAGATTACCTATTGGGTGCAGGCGCTTTTCATGGAAAAAAAGATCGAAACCCTCCACATCACGAGGAGTTTTGAGGACAGGGCCGAAGTCTTGGTAGCGGAAGTGGAGGAGTTGAACCTGCGGTTGGGAATGGTAGGCAAGCTGAGCAATCTTGCCCTGATGTTGTACGGCTGGTACATCAAAAACGGTCATGTCAGGGATGAAAAAGACATTGAAGCGGTAAAAAAATACTTTCAGGAATCTCTTCCGGAAGAAGCTGCAGGTTTTAGCGGGTTTTATGAACGGCTTTACCTGTACCAAAGTCATGCATGGCATGGGTTCATCCTGCAGGATTTTTTGACTTACTACCGGAACTGTCAGCGCTGGGTGGATCTCTTTGAAAAAGAGCCTCAGATGATCAGGGTGGAACCGCAACATTTCATCAAAGGCATGCACAACCTGCTCAATGCCCTTTTTATTTTGCGGCAAGACAACAAATTCGATGTGCAGTTGGCCCGATTTGAGGAATTTTATGTTTCCAAAGAGGGAAGTGCAACGATCAACAACAAAGTGCAGGGTTTTGTCTATCTCTACCTTGCCAGGATCAACAGTCATTTTCTAAAGGGGAACTTCTCGGAAGGACTGCTAATGGTGCCGGAGATCGAGTCAGCATTGAAAGAGTTTGAGTTACAGTTGGATCGGCACAGAACCCTGATTTTCTACTATAAAATAGCCTGTCTCTATTTCGGTTCGGCTGATTACGACAATGCCATCGTGTACCTGAATCGGATCATACACTGGAAGGCGGATCTAAGGTCGGATTTGCAGTGTTATGCCCGTTTGTTGCACCTGATTGCTCATTTTGAATTGGGGAATGATGTCATCCTGGAAAGTCAGGTTAGGTCGGTCTACCGCTTTATGTCAAACCTCAAAAACCTTAGCACAGTTGAAAAAGAGATCTTTGGCTTTCTGAGGCAATCCTTTGCCCTCAACCGAACCGGCATCAGGGAAGGTTTCAAGGCGCTTTTTGAAAAATTAAAAAAGCTGGAGGGCAATGCACTGGAAACGCGTTCCTTCATGTACCTGGATATACTTTCCTGGCTGGAAAGCAAGATCAAGAATGTACCTGTTCAGACCATCATATCCGCACATTACCAGGTCCGGGTCCAGGAAAGCGCAAATACCTAGAACAGAGGCAGTTTGCCAAATAAAATTTATTGTTTTTTGCGCTCATTTGTCTACCTTTGCCATCCTTAAATTTGGCATGCCCGTATTTTTCCAAACCAGATATTTTATAAATTATTGAATATCAGTAATTTATTTTGGTGATCTTCACCAGAATGGATTGGTCATTGCGGTGCCTTAAAATAGAAAAACTGAGATCTGACTATGGCTATCAAAAAAGACAATCGCCCAAAATCGACTTTTTCCAAGATCACGATCAGCCTTGCTTCACCTGATTCCATATTGGACAGGTCATTTGGCGAGGTTTTGAAACCAGAAACCATCAACTACAGGACCTACAAGCCAGAGCGTGATGGCCTTTTCTGTGAAAAGATCTTCGGACCCGTAAAAGACTACGAGTGTGCCTGTGGAAAATACAAGAGAATCCGTTACAAGGGTATTGTCTGCGACAGATGCGGTGTAGAGGTAACAGAAAAGAAAGTGCGTCGTGAGCGCATGGGTCATATCAAGCTGGTAGTACCAGTAGTTCATATTTGGTATTTCAAGAGCCTTCCCAACAAGATCGGCTACCTGCTGGGAATCAGTTCAAAGAAACTGGAAAGCATTATCTACTACGAACGCTTTGTGGTTATTCAGCCAGGCATCATGGGGGATAAAGGCAAAAAGCAGGGCGACCTGCTGACAGAGGAAGAATATCTTGACTTGCTGGATACCCTCCCCAAGGAGAACCAGTACCTGCCGGACGAAGATCCCAACAAGTTCATTGCCAAAATGGGTGCTGAAGCCGTTCATGACCTGCTGACCCGCATTGAATTGGATTCACTCAGCTTCTCTCTTCGCAATGCTGCTGCTACTGAAACATCTCAACAGCGCAAGGCCGATGCTTTGAAGCGCCTCAGTGTTGTGGAGTCATTCCGCGATGCCAATTCCAGGATTTCCAACCGTCCTGAATGGATGGTCATGCAATACATCCCTGTTATTCCACCAGAATTGAGACCATTGGTTCCATTGGATGGTGGTCGTTTCGCCTCTTCGGATCTCAATGATCTTTATCGTCGTGTGATCATCCGTAACAACCGTTTGAAGCGTTTGCTGGAGATCAAGGCACCAGAGGTGATCTTGAGAAATGAAAAGAGGATGCTGCAAGAGGCCATTGATTCGCTGTTTGACAACAGCAGAAAATCCAACGCCGTAAAGGCGGAAGGCGGACGTGCGTTGAAATCTTTGAGCGATGTGCTCAAGGGCAAACAGGGTCGTTTCCGTCAAAACCTTTTGGGTAAGCGTGTTGATTATTCCGGACGTTCCGTTATCGTGGTGGGTCCTGAATTGAAGTTGCATGAGTGCGGACTTCCCAAAGACATGGCAGCAGAATTGTTCAAGCCATTCATCATCAGAAAGCTGATCGAAAGAGGTATCGTTAAGACCGTTAAGTCTGCCCGCAAATTGGTAGACCGCAAAGAAGCAATTGTTTGGGATATCCTCGAAAACATATTGAAGGGCCATCCGGTCATGTTGAACCGTGCCCCAACACTTCACCGTCTCTCCATTCAGGCCTTCCAGCCTAAACTGGTTGAAGGAAAGGCGATTCAGCTGCATCCGTTGGTTTGTTCTGCGTTCAACGCCGACTTCGACGGTGACCAGATGGCGGTACACGTGCCATTGAGCCACGCAGCCATATTGGAGGCGCAGTTGCTGATGCTTGCCTCTCACAATATCCTGAATCCACAGAACGGTACACCCATCACCCTGCCTTCACAGGACATGGTATTGGGATTGTATTATATTACCAAGGGTAAACGCAATACCGATACTGATGTAGTGAAGGGTGAGGGTATGCGTTTCTACAATGCCGAAGAGGTTATCATTGCCTACAATGAGGGAAAGGTTGACCTTCATGCCTATATCAAAGTAAAGGCCAATGTTCGCAACAGCGAAGGCCTGCT
>RFVQ01000081.1 GCA_009922495.1 Chitinophagia bacterium | reverse complement strand
ATCAATCCTTTCAATTTGTCCAGTTTACCGGCTCGCTTCAATTGCAACATCATCCGGTCGATATTGTACAGCTGCTCTCCGATATCCTCCAGGAACAAGATCTTCCCCCTGGTATCATAGGCTGCATTCGTTCCTATCGAATGGGCCATCAGACAAAGATTTCCTCCTACCAATGATCCCCGAACCTTCCCCTGATGGTTGAAGGGGTGAGGCTTTGACATGAATTGAACCGGTTTGCCTTCCAGGGCATCTTTCAAAGAAAGTGTATACCGATTGATCCCATTGTCTTCATTGAAGGCACCCGACATGGGGCCATGTATGCTCGCCACCTGAAGCTGTTGGTGCAGGTAGCCGTGCAGCACAGTGATATCACTGAATCCGATGATCCATTTTGGTTTTTTCAAAAAACGTTTCCAGTCAATCTGATCAAGAATCCGGGTAGTGCCATAACCGCCCCTGCCAAAAAGAATCGCTTTAACAGCGGGATCATCCAGCATGTGCTGCAGATCAGACAATCTTGCTGCATCGGATCCTGAAAAATAATTCCTGGATTTCCCCCCAACGGTTTTGCCTTTGATCACTTTGTATCCCCATTTTTTTAAGGTGCGGATGCAGGCAGCAGCTTTCTCTGCAGGCATGTAACCTGCCGGACAAAGCACAATTGACTAATTTTGGCACTTACCAATGATTTGAATTGTGAGTCCCAAACGCTACCTGATTACCTCAGCCCTTCCTTACGCTAATGGGCTTAAGCATATTGGCCATTTGGCAGGAGCTTATATCCCTGCCGATATCTATGTCCGTTACCTGCGGGCACAAAAGCGCGACGTAGTATTTGTTTGCGGTAGTGATGAACATGGCACAGCCATTCCGATTCAGGCGATGAAAGAGGGCACCACAGCCCAGGCCATCATCGACAAGTACCATCAGGCCATGAAAGAAGACTTCGCTGATCTCCAGATCAGTTTCGATGTTTATCACCGTACCTCCGATCCCCTGCACCACGAAACTTCCCGGGAATTCTTTACCTACCTCCATGATCGAGGAGAACTGGAAACCAAGGAAACAGAACAATATTATGATGAAGCCTCTTCTACTTTTCTGGCTGACCGCTTCATCAAAGGAACCTGTCCCCATTGCAAAAGCGATCGTGCTTTTGGCGACCAGTGTGAATCCTGCGGAACGGCATTGAGTCCTGATGAACTGATCAATCCGGTCAGCACCATCAGCGGACAAGCACCAGTGAAAAAATTGACCAGTCACTGGTACCTGCCGCTGGCCAAGCACGAAGCATTTTTGAAAGATTGGATCCTGACCCAACACAAGGATGATTGGAGAGCATCAGTTGTAGGACAATGCAAAAGCTGGATTGAAGGCGGATTGCAATCCAGGGCAGTGACACGTGACCTGAATTGGGGTGTCAAGGTGCCGTTGGCCGATGCTGAAGGCAAAGTACTGTATGTATGGTTCGATGCCCCCATTGGATACATATCTGCAACGAAGCAATGGGCAATCGATAACAACAAGGACTGGAAACCTTATTGGTACGACAACGACACACAACTGGTGCATTTTATCGGTAAGGATAACATCGTTTTCCATTGCATTATTTTCCCCACCATGCTCAAATTGCATGGCAATATCCTGCCAACCAATGTGCCTGCCAATGAATTCCTCAACCTGGAAGGGGATAAGATGAGCACCAGTCGCAATTGGAAGCTGGAGATGCGCGACTACATCAACGATTTTGTGAAAAAGGAAAATGGCGGAGAGCAATGCGTAGACATGCTCAGGTATTATCTCACGCAAATTGCACCGGAGTCGAAGGATAGTGAATTCACCTGGAAAGGATTTCAGGATGCAGTAAACAGTGAACTGGTTTCCATCTTTGGCAACTATGTCAACAGAACTTTTGTGCTGATGCACAAACTCTGCAATGGAAAAGTGCCCACCTTTCATGCAGAAGTAGCCGATGAAAAAGACCAGCAGATCGCAAATGATATCTTGGCGACCAAAGAAAAAGTTGAAACTTCCCTTGAGCAATACCGTTTTCGGGAAGCCCTTTTTGAAGTGATCGACCTTGCCCGCAAAGGCAATCGTTACATGCAGGAAAAGGAACCCTGGATTGTTGCCAAAGGATTGGCAGAGGATCCTTCCAAACAACAATTGATCGACAACAGTTTGCATCAATGTTTGCAATTGACGGCCAATCTCGCCATACTCATCCAACCCTTCCTGCCGGCAACTGCTAAAAAAATGTGTTACATGATGAAGGTGGTGGATAAGATGCTGGATTGGGAAAATGCCGGCAGCATGAAACTGCTCAGTGTGGGGTACAGCCTGCGGGAACCTCAGCTGCTGTTCAGAAAAATTGAAGACCAGGAGATTGCAGCACAAATCGAAAAACTCAAATCAGGAGCCATGCAAGCCGCACCAGAACCAGCAAAAACAAATGATTCAACTGCACCCCTTCATGACCTCAAAGCAGAGATTGTATTTGATGACTTTGGAAAAATAGATTTGCGTACCGGTATCATCACTGCTGCTCAAAAAGTTCCCAAGGCCGATAAGCTTTTACAATTGGAAGTGGATCTTGGATTTGAAACGAGAACGATCCTGTCTGGTATTGCCATGCATTTTGACCCTGAAGCTGTGGTGGGACAAAAAGTGGTGGTGGTAGCCAATCTTGCACCCCGTAAAATGAGGGGCATCGATAGCAATGGCATGATACTGATGGCCGAAGATGCAGACGGAAAATTGCATTTTGTTTCAGCCGGTGAGGCTGCCAAGGGAGGTTGGAAAGTTTCCTAACATGAAATTGTCCATACATAAGGTTGCCATACTCGGATCCGGGATCATGGGTTCTCGCATCGCCTCCTTGTTTGCAGGCATAGGCATACCTGTTATCTTGTTGGATCGTGCGGCACAAGATACTGTTGCCGGAGAAGCTTCCTCCAAACGCAATGCATTGGTAAATGATGCATTGAAAAAAGCATTGACAGCTACTCCTTCACCCATATATTCAAAAGATGGTGTGAAGTTGATCCGTACAGGAAATTTTGAGGATGACATGTCTTTGATTGCGCAATGCGACTGGATCATTGAAGCCATTGTTGAGCGACCGGATGCAAAAGCTGCCCTGTATGAACAGGTAGAAAAATTCAGAAAGCCTGGAAGCATTGTTTCCACCAATACATCTGGCATTCCCATTCACCTGCTGATCAAAGGAAGATCTGAAGATTTTCAGCAACATTTTTGCGGAACCCATTTCTTCAATCCCCCCCGATACCTGCAACTGCTGGAGATCATCCCAACGAAATACACGGATCCAAAGCTGGTGAGTGCCTTGATGCATTTCGGTGACCTGCATTTGGGCAAAACCACCATCCTTTGCAAGGATACACCTGGATTCGTGGCCAACAGGATTGGCACCCATGCCTTTCTCTCCACACTGCATGCCATGGAGAAAACAGGCTTGTCCATTGATGAAGTGGATGCACTGACAGGACAACTCATTGGACGTTCCAAATCAGCTACTTTCCGAACTGCCGATATTGTTGGACTTGATACATTGGCTTTTGTTGCAAAGGGACTGCACCAGTTTTGCATCGATGATGAATCCCGTGATCAATTGATGCTTCCCGCATGGGTTGAAAAAATGCTGCAACAGCAATGGCTGGGAGACAAGACCAGACAAGGTTTCTACAGGAAATCAACGGATGCGTCCGGAAAGAAAATATTTCTATCCATCCAGCCCGACAGCCTGGAATACACGCTGCCCAGGAGGACAAGATTTGCTGCGGTAGATGCTGCAAAAAACAATGAAGATATCCGCGAACGGATCAAAATATTGCTGTCTTCAGATGACAAAGCCGGAGATTTTCTCCGCGATCTTTTTTACCGCATGTTCGCCTACGCATCCCATCGTGTACCGGGTGTAGCAGACAATGTACATACACTCGATGCTGCCATCAAAGCTGGATTCGGATGGGAACTGGGTATTTTTGAGACCTGGGATCTGATGGGTTTGGAGACCACCCTTGAAAAGATGAAAGCGAGTGGACACCTGCCCGCCAGCTGGGTGGAAGACATGGTCAGCAAGGGCCATGGAAGTTTTTACAAACTAAACATTGGCAAACCCTTCGCTTATGCTCCTGCTTTATCCGAATATATTCCCACACAAACTCCGCAACAGGAGCGTGCCTTCCTGGTCATGCGAAATTTTGCGGAACAAAAAATTTGGGAGAACAGCGCTGCTCGGGTTTATCATCTTGGTGATGAAGTGATTGGACTCGAATGGTATACCAAGATGGGAAGCATCGGTGCTGAAGTGCTGGAAGGGATGCAGACAGCTATCGGCATTGCAGAAAAAAAATTCAAGGGATTGGTCATCGCCAATGAAGGCCCCCATTTTTCTGCCGGTGCCAATGTGGGCATGATCCTGATGCTGGCCATGGAAAAAAAACACGAACAGCTGGAACAGGCCATCAAAATCTTTCAGGATACAATGATGCGGGTCAGGTATTCCGGAGTACCGGTGGTCATTGCACCGCACGGACTTTCCCTGGGAGGTGCCTGTGAGATGAGTTTGCATGCAGACAGGATCTGTGCTTCAGCAGAAACCTATATGGGTCTGGTGGAAATGGGTATCGGCGTGATACCCGGAGGAGGGGGTACCAAAGAGTTTGTGTTAAGGGCATCAGATGAGATGCATGAAGGAGAGCCAGAAACCATTACCCTGAAAAATAGATTTGAAACCATCGCCCTCGCCAAAGTATCCACTTCAGCAGAGGAGGCTTTTGAAAATGGGATATTCCGAGAGGGACGAGATCTGGTGATCATGAATCCCAACAGGAGAATGGGAGAAGCCAAGCAATCCGTTGTTTCACTCTTTGAAGAAGGATATCGAAAACCCCAGGAACGAACTGATATAAAGGTGTTGGGAAAATCCGGATTGGGCACCCTTCTTGCTGGCATCCATATCATGGAAGCCTCCGGATATGCCACCGGGCATGAGGCCAAGGTGGCCCGCAAACTGGCCTATGTCATGTGTGGAGGAGAGATCAGTGAGCCGGCATTCGTATCTGAGCAATATTTACTTGCCCTGGAAAGAGAGGCTTTTCTCAGTCTCTGTACCGAACCCAAATCCATGGAAAGGATGCAATCGGTTTTGAAAGGCGGTAAGCCGATTCGCAACTGATGTCATGCATTTGTCATTCTCTTGTTTGATCTTCAACAAAATGTTTCCTGAATTGTCTTAATCTTAATTTCGCGCAAAATTCAAGGAAATGGGTAATTCACATCTGCAGCAATTGGAAACAGCCATTGCGCCGCTCAGAGAAAAATTGGTCGATCATCCGGTATACGCAGAGATCCGGGATCTGGAAGGTTTGCAATCGTTTATGGAAAGCCATGTCTATGCAGTATGGGATTTTATGTCACTCCTGAAGGCATTGCAAATCAACCTAACCTCTGTCTCCCTGCCTTGGATGCCGGTTGGACACCCTGCCACACGTTACCTGATCAACGAGATCGTTACCGGGGAAGAGAGTGATGTGGACGAACAAGGCAATCGGATCAGTCACTTTGAACTCTACTTGAAAGCCATGGAACAAGCAGGAGCCAACACCCAGCCCATCCAAACCCTGATCCAATCCTTGCAGGCAGGAAAAAATATCCAGGATGCACTAAAGCTTGACCTGATACCTGAAGCTGCACGAAATTTCATGCAATTCACTTTTGATACCATCGGCACCGGAAAACCTCATTTGATGGCAGCTGTCTTCACCTTTGGGCGCGAAGACCTGATTCCGGACATGTTCATCAGCCTTATCAAAGAATTGAAAAAACAATTTCCTGATAAAGTCGATATCTTCCAATACTACATCGAAAGGCATATAGAAGTGGATGGTGGACACCATGGTGAGTTGGCCTTGCAAATGACCCATGATCTCTGTGGTGATGATGCAGCAAAATGGGAGGAAGCCACAGAAGCGGTAAAGCAGGGACTTTCAGCCCGCATCCAGCTTTGGGATGCCATCCGCACGGAAATGTCTGTTGCCTGATATCCTGGCTCACCCTATTTTAAACCCCGTCATCGTTCAACGAAATTCAGTTTTCAGGAGGATTTCATTAACTTGGTCATTCCTAAAACTGAACCATGAGAAAATTCATTTTTCTGGCCTTGTCACTGGCCATCCTTGTTGATGCGTCTGCACAAAAGAAAAAAGCTGCTGAAGCAAAACCATCCGCACCTTCCGTTTATGATGCAAGTCTCTTGAGCAATGTGAAATACCGTTTGCTCGGTCCTTTTCGCGGTGGCAGAAGTGGTGCAGTAGCAGGAAGCTATAAGAACAAAAATACTTTCTATTTTGGCGCAACCGGTGGGGGTGTTTGGAAATCGACCGACGCTGGAAACAACTGGAAGAACATTACGGATAAATATTTTGGCAGCTCTATTGGAGCAGTCGAAGTAGCTCCTTCCAATGAAAACATTGTCTATGTGGGAGAGGGAGAGAATACCATGCGTGGAAATGTTTCCGAAGGTTTGGGGGGCATGTGGAAATCAGAAGATGCCGGCAAGACCTGGAAAAACATCGGACTGAAAGAGGGAAGGCATATCACCAACATCATCATCCATCCAAGCGATCCCAATACTGTTTGGGCTGGCGTCATGGGACATCTTTTTGGTCCCAATAAGGAAAGAGGAATTTTCAAAACCACCGATGGTGGCAAAACATGGAAACAGGTATTGTATGTGAACGAACAGACAGGATGCAGTGACCTTGTGATGGAACCCGGCAATCCATCGGTATTGTACGCAGGCACATGGAGGTTGATCCGTACGCCCTACAGCCTCGAGAGCGGAGGAGAAGGAAGTGGATTGTGGAAGAGCGTGGATGGGGGAGAAACCTGGACCAACATTAGCTCAACAAAAGGTTTGCCCAAGGGCATTTGGGGCATCGTGGGTGTTGCCGTGGCTCCTTCGAATGTAGACAAGATCTATGCTATCATCGAGAACGAGAAAGGCGGCCTCTACATGAGTGCTGATGGAGGACAATCTTGGAATCTGCAGAGCGGTGACAACAATATTCGCCAGCGTGCCTGGTACTATACAAAAGTATTTGTCGATCCCAAGAATGAAAACATTGTATACTGCCCCAATGTAAACTTTATGAAAAGTCGCGATGGCGGCAAGACCTTCCAATCGCTTCGCACGCCGCACGGAGATCACCATGATCTTTGGATCGATCCGGAAGATGGCAAGCGCATGATCGTGGCAGATGACGGTGGTGCACAGGTTAGTTTTGATGAAGGCAACAATTGGAGTACCTACATGAACCAGCCGACCTCCCAGCTGTATCGTGTCACAACCGATAATTCTTTCCCTTACAGGGTGTTGGCTGCGCAACAAGACAACTCAACCTTGCGCATCCGCTCCGCCACTTACGGCAGTTATATCACCGAACAGGATTGGGACGTCACAGCCGGTTCTGAAAGTGGATATGTAGTGGCAGATCCCACCAATCCTGATATTGTCTATGGTGGAAACTATGGTGGTTATCTTTCTCGTCTGGATCACAGAACGGGTGAGAACAGGGCGGTATCAGTATGGCCTGACAATCCCATGGGTGCCGGTGCCGATGTGCTCAAGTATCGTTTTCAGTGGAACTTCCCCATCTTCTTCTCACCGCACAATCCCAAGCGATTGTATGCGGCCGGCAATGCACTGTTCATGACGGAAAATGAGGGGGCAAGCTGGACCCAGATCTCTCCGGATCTGACCACCAATGACAAGGCCAAGCAGCTCTCCAGTGGTGGCCCCATTACCAAAGACAATACCTCCGTTGAGTACTATTGTACCATCTTCACTGCAACAGAGAGTGAATTGGAAAAGGATCTGTTGTGGACAGGCAGTGATGACGGATTGGTCAATATCAGCCGAGACGGTGGAAAGACCTGGGCCAATGTCACACCCAAAGATGCTCCCAAATGGATCATGTGGAATGCTATCGAAGTAGATCCCTTCAAAAAGGGAGCTGCCTATATCACCGGTACCCGTTACAAGCTGGATGACTATGCTCCTTATGTGTACAAGACAGAAGATTACGGACAAACCTGGAAGCCGATCACCTCAGGCATTGATCCCATGCATTTCACAAGGGTAGTGCGTGCCGATAAAAAACGCCAGGGACTTCTCTATGCTGGAACAGAATTTGGCATGTACATCAGCTATGATGATGGTGCCAGCTGGCAAAGTTTTCAATTGAACCTTCCCATTGTTCCCATCACCGATCTTACCATCAAGAACAACGATTTGATCATTGCAACACAAGGAAGGGCTTTGTGGGTTGTTGATGACCTGTCCATGGTGCAGCAATTGGATCCATCCATCAAAACAAAATCACTTTTTGCATACAAGGCAAATCCAGCGTATCGCATGCCATCTTCTATGGGTAGGTGGGGAATGAATGCCAGTGCACCTGCCAATGTGGGTACGAATCCTGCAAAGGGACCGGTTTTGAATTTTTATGCTGCCAATGTAACTGACTCCAGTACAGCATCAGTAGCCATTTTGGACAAGAATAAAAAGTCGATCAGCAGGGTGACCACTGAATCCAAAAACAATCCGCTCAAATTGAAAAAAGGAAGCAATCAGTTTGTATGGGACATGCAATATCCCGGAGCAGAAAGGATTGAAGACCTGATCCTCTGGAATGGTGTACCAGGCAGCATCACCGCCATTCCTGGAAATTATACAGCCGTGGTTCGCGTTGACAAAGATTCTGTTGAGATACCCTTCACCATTTTGGCTGACCCCAACTACCATTGCAGCCAGGCAGATTACGAAGCACAACTCGATTTCCTGCTGCAGGTTCAGGGCAAGTTCAATGAAACCATGAAAGCCATCAAGGATATTCGGGCAGCGAGAACCCAGATGAATGATTTTGTGGGCAAACAAGGGAAAGATTGTCCCAAAGAACTGAAGCAGATGGCAGACAGCCTTTCCAAAGCGTTGACAGCGGTGGAAGAAAAACTGCACCAAACCAAGGCCAAGAGCGGACAAGATGTGTTGAATTTTCCGATCCGTTTGGATGATAAATTGGGGGGAGTATATGACATGGCTAGTAGCGGCAACATGGCTCCCAGCAAACAAGCCAGGGATGTATATGCTGAATTGTCTGCCCAGGTAGATGCAGAAATCAAAACACTCAAAGGTATTTTGGATACTGGGTTAAAGGCCTTCAACCAAATGGTTAGGGAGAAGGCAGTTCCGGTAGTTGTTGTAAAATAAATAAAAGCTTGAAGGGATTGAGAGAAGCCAAATACTTCTTCAATCCCTTCAACTCTTTGAAAAACTATAATGTTCTATTGAACGACTTTCCTTACTCCTGTATTTCCCCCGCCATTCAGGGTCATGTCATGCGGCTTGTTGGTCTTCCAGCCACCGCGGGTGAAGTCAGGGACATCAACAGATTTAGAGCGGTTGACAACTGACTTTTCGCTGAGTGGGAATACAGAACTCCAGGCGGCGGCATCGTATACGTCCTGATCCAATGGCAATCCATTGCGCAGGCAATCGATCAACCTCCAGTCCATGATGAAGTCCATGCCTCCATGTCCGCCTACATTCTTGGCGATTTCACCAATATGCTTGACGATAGGGGGGGTGTATTTGTCCTGCAATTCTTTCAGTTCTTCTGGTTTCAA
>RFVQ01000009.1 GCA_009922495.1 Chitinophagia bacterium | reverse complement strand
GAGAAAATGAGGAACAGCAGATTCACAAGCAGCAGGGAGGAAAAAAAATGCTGCCGCCATTGTGTGGGAGCATAAATCAACTATGAAAAAGGAAAGGGCCTCCTGAGGAGGCCCTTCATGGTAATCTAATTTGGAAGGGATGGCTGAATATCCAGTAATAGAGGGGCATTGGTTTTATGGCTCAATACCAAGTAATCAAGGGGTATTAGTTTTGTGCCAAGGGGTTTGTTCCTCAGCCATCCGGTAAAGCTAAGCCGTCATCTTTTCAAATGCAATGCCAATTAAGTAGTATACCACTGGTATGCTAGATATTGTAAGAGTATGTCTTACTCCAGTGATTTACAAAATTGTATTAAAAATTTCTGACTTCCGTCCTCATCATTCCCCCCTGTTGTCCGCCAGTGGGCTGTGCGCCATTGAACTTGTTGAAGCGGTAAATGAAGGTCATCATGAAATACTGTGTCAGCCTGTTCACCCTCGTATCGACAATGTTATTGCCATTGATGGTGCGGGCAATGCTGGTATTCTGTTTTAGGATATCATACCCAGAGATCCTGAAAATTCCATTCTTCTTTTTGAAAATGGTCTTCTCAAAGGAAGCATTCAGGATGGCAAAGTTCTGGTTTACACTGGCCGATAACCCCTTGTTGATGATGTACTCCAAATCATGCTTGAACACCCATCCCCCAGGAATATCAACCCTGGAATTGTTGGTGATTGTCCAGCTGTGATAATTGGTATTGGGCTGTCCGGGCAAAGTGTAAGACACCTTGTTCATGCCATACCTTGCTCCTAAATCAAATTCCAGCCAATCCTTCAAGTTGTATTCAAACTTAAACCCTTGGGCCAACAAGAGATTCCTGCCCACATTGCGCTGACTATCGATCAAGGTAATGTTATTGTTATAGGCAGCGGTACCATTCAAGGATAGAATATAAGTACGGTTGCTCCAGGGTTTGCTGAAATTATAGAATCCACTCACTGAGTAGTTGCCATCTACATTCTCATAGGTGGTCAGCTGGCTTCCTCCGCCACCTACCCGAATGGTATTGTTGATGATCTGGTTGTTGACAAAATTGTAATTGGCCCCTACAAAGAAGGTTTGTCCGGTCAAAAAGTTCAAATTGTTGAAGGACATGCTAAAAATATGCGCCTGTTCAGGTTTGAGCAAAGGATTGCCCAGGGTCTGGTACTGTGGGTTGGATACATCCTTCACCGGCTGCAACTGAGAAAACGATGGCTGGCGGGCATTTCCATTGTAGAAGAAACGCAGGGTCTTGTTGCGGGTAAAATTATAGGCAAAGTTGGCAGATGGCAAGAGGTTCAACCGCTTAATGGGCGTATAAGCACTGTCCTTTGTAATGGAATACCCCTTCTGGTTCACCGGCTGGGCACTGGCACCAAAAGTATAATTATACTTTTTCTTCACGGTACGAATATTGGCACCAATCCGTTGGTTGAGAAAATCATTTTCAAAAGCATTGCTCAACGTAGTGGAGAGAATGTCTGTGTTCAATACTGGATCATATACATAAGTAGCCCTGTCGTTGCTGGTGAATGATCGACCATAAGCATAGATCAGGTCCATGTAACGATCCTTCATGATTGGTTCGGAATAATTGAACCGGATGTTGAAATTATCTGAACGGTTGTTGGTGATGATGTTTTGGTCCAAAATGTTTTTACTCACCAATGGGAAAAGATTGTAGGTAGTGTTGATCTTGTCTGCCAGACCATCGGTAGAACTGTATCCACCATTGATGTTCACAGAGAGATTCCTACCACGCTTTCTGAACTTGTGGTTGAACAAAAGATTACCTGAAAAATTCGGAGTATTGGAATTGCTCTTGTCCAGGTTAGAACCTTTGCTGGTGGTATCCTTGTCGTTGCGGATATAATCAAACAACTGATCGGAACTGCTCCTGGAATCCCTAAGGGTCATTTCCGGAATGAATTTGACATAGTTGAAGGAGTCAATGTTCCACTCGAAATTCACGGAAGCCCTGTGGCTATTGGAACTGCTAAGGGAGTTGGTCAACTGGTGGTTGAGGAACTTCGTGTTCTGGAAGAAATTCTGTGAAGCCACATCCCTGGCAATGACGGTTTCCCTTGTAGAATAACTATAGTTACCATAAATGGACCCCTTTTTGTTCTCCAGATCATTCCTGAAATTGACACCCAATGAATTGGTAGTGCGCAAGCCTTCCTCTCCTCCATTACCACCTTGGTTGTTTCCACCGATATTGACCTGGAAAGCACGACCCATGCCGCCGCCGCCACCACCGCCGCCAAAGTTTCCACCGCCAGAACCCCCATCAAAATTGAAGGTGCTGGTATTGTTGTTGTTGGCGCCGCCAAAAACAGAGACCTGTTTATTGTTGTTGAAAATATTCACATTGGCTGTACCCTGATAGCGTTCATTGGTACCGGCACCCACCACTGTTCTGCTAAAAATGCCCTTGTTTCTGTCCTTCTTCAATTGAAGGTTCAGGATCTTGTCTGGCTCACCATCTTTGATTCCGGATACATTGGCCATGTCACCATAATCATCGATCACCTGAACCTTGTCGATCATATCCGCAGAGAGCTGCTGGGTAGCAGCCTTGGGATCATTGCTGAAGAAATCCTTTCCATTCACCCTAACCTTGCTCACCGCCTTTCCTTGTGCCGTAATGTTACCATTCTTGTCCACCTCAATACCGGGCATTTTCTTCAGGAGGTCCTCCACCATGGCATTGGGCTTCAACCGGAATGAATCTGCCTTGTATTCCACTGTATCCTCTTTTACGATGATAGGAGGTACACTGATGACCACTTCCTGCAGGGAGCTGTATTCCGGATAGATCTTGAAATCCTCCAGTTTCAATACCTCCTCACCATCGGCAATCGTAAGGGCCTTTCTGGTAACACCATACCCAATGCTGGAGACCATCAACACGAACTTTCGCTGCGGGATGCCCTTGATCAGGAAAAAACCCACATTGTTGGAAACAGTCTTCAAGGTATCCTTTCCCCCAACAATATATACACCAACGGTTGCCCTGGCAATGGGGTTACCCAAGGTATCCACCAGCTTACCGTTCACCTGAAATCCCTCCTGGGCAAAACCACCAAAAGAAAACGCTAAAGCAATGATAATGAGCGAGAAATATTTGTTCATATGATTGAATTCGGAAATTGGACGGCAAAGGTAGTCATTTGCCTTCGCTGGGTCCGGAATTAATGGATGAATGGGACATTTAAGGGGCTGAATGAACAGGCCATAGCGAGAAAAGAGTTAATTTTGACCCCTAGCAAGAACCGAAGCACATGATTAAATTTTTATCGGGTTTATTTGGCGGCAGCAAATCGGAAAAGGATGTAAAGGCCATTACGCCCCTTGTACAACAGATCAATACCCATTTTGTTTCCTACCAGTCACTTTCGAACGACCAGTTGAGAAACAAAACCACCGAATTCCGCGACAGGATCAAGGACCACCTGACCGAAATTGACAATAGTATCCAGGCGCTCAATACCCAGTCAGAAGAACTGCCCCTGGAAGATATCCTGGGAAGAGATGATATCTACAAGCAAGTAGACGAACTGAAAAAGAAACGCAACGAGGAGATCGAAACCATCCTCCAAAAAATACTCCCTGAGGCTTTTGCGGTAGTAAAAGAAGCCGGTCGCCGTTTCAAGGAAAACGATGAACTGGCATCCACGGCCACTGCTCTCGACAAAGAACTGAGTGTTAAAAAAGATTATGTCATCATCAAGGGTGAACAATCCATCTTCAAAACCAGCTGGATGGCTGCCGGCAGTCTGGTCAACTGGAACATGGTGCACTATGATGTGCAGTTGATCGGTGGTACGGTTCTTCACCAGGGCAAAATCGCAGAAATGGCTACCGGTGAGGGAAAGACCTTGGTCTCTACCCTGCCCGCGTACCTCAATGCATTGGCAGGTGAAGGTGTACACATAGTAACCGTGAACGATTACCTGGCCAAACGTGACGCGGAATGGAATGGGACCCTGTTTGAATGGCTGGGACTTTCTGTGGACTGCATCGACAAACACCAGCCCCATTCGGATGCGAGGCGCAAGGCCTATCTGGCTGATATCACCTACGGCACCAACAACGAATTTGGTTTCGACTATCTGCGTGACAACATGGTGCACTCACCGGATGAGATGGTACAACGCAGGCACCATTTTGCAATGGTGGATGAGGTGGACAGTGTATTGATCGACGACGCGAGAACACCTTTGATTATTTCAGGTCCTGTTGCCAAAGGTGACGACCAACAGTTTCATATTCACCGCCCCCGTATCCAGCAATTGGTGGATGTGCAGAAGCAGGTGGTCATGAAATCCCTGCAGGATGCGAAAAAACTGATCACCGAAGGCAAGGATGGCCCACAGGAAGGAGGACTCCAACTCATGCGCGCCTATCGTGGCTTGCCGAAAAACGGCGCCCTGATCAAGTACCTGAGTGAGCCCGGCATCAAGGTGAAACTGCAGAAATCTGAAAACTATTTCCTTGCAGAACAGCAGAAACACATGCCAGAGGTGGATGAGGAATTGTACTTCCATATTGATGAGAAGAACAACCAGGTGGAGCTGACCGACAAAGGATTGCAGTTCATCACCAAAAGTGGCGAAGACCCCAACTTCTTTGTATTACCCGATCTGAGTGTTGCCCTGGCAGAGATCGAAAAAGAAAAAGGCACTGCAGAAGAAAAAGCAGCGTCCAAAGAAAATCTTTTACAAGAATATTCATTGAAAGCCGACAGGATCCATACCATCCAACAATTGTTAAAGGCCTATACCCTGTTTGACAAGGATGTGGAATATGTGGTGATCGATGGACAAGTAAAGATCGTAGATGAGCAGACCGGTCGTATCATGGAAGGCCGTCGTTACAGCGATGGACTGCACCAGGCCATTGAAGCGAAGGAGAACGTAAAGATCGAAGCGGCCACACAAACCTATGCCACTGTAACGCTCCAGAATTATTTCAGGATGTATGTGGTAACCATCCCCACCAATCTATCGCTGATAAGAAAAGACCAGGAAGACCTGGTATACAAAACCAAGCGTGAGAAATTCAAAGCTGTCATTGATGAAATAGAACAACTCCGCAATGCCGGCAGGCCCGTTCTTGTTGGTACAACATCTGTTGAAGTATCAGAATTGTTGGGCAGGATGTTGCAACAGAAAAAGATTCCGCACAATGTATTGAATGCGAAACAACATGCCCGTGAGGCACAGGTGGTAGCAGAAGCCGGTCTTGCCGGTAACGTCACCATCGCCACCAACATGGCCGGTCGCGGTACGGATATCAAACTCGGCCCCGGTGTGAAAGAGGCGGGAGGCTTGGCCATCATCGGCACAGAAAGGCATGAGAGTCGCCGTGTAGACAGGCAGCTACGGGGTCGTGCTGGTCGCCAGGGTGATCCTGGTTCTTCCCAGTTTTATGTATCATTGGAAGATGACCTGATGAGGATGTTCGGCAGTGATCGCATCGCTTCGTTGATGGACCGCATGGGATACAAAGAAGGAGAAGTGATTCAGCACAGCATGATCACCAAGAGCATTGAGCGTGCCCAGAAAAAAGTGGAAGAAAACAACTTCGGCATCCGCAAACGCTTGTTGGAATATGATGATGTGATGAACAAGCAAAGAAGTGTGGTCTATGGCAAGCGCCAGCATGCACTTTTTGGAGATCGTTTGGCGTTGGATATAGACAATGCTTTTTATGCTGTTGCAGGAAATATAATTGGACAATTCGCTGGCAGCAATGATCATGAAACTTTCCGATTGGAAGTGATCATGAACCTCGGCATCGATAGCAGCATTACTGCAGAGGCCTTGTCCAAAGGCAATACCCAAGAACTTGCCGAGCAACTCTACAAAGAGGCAGTGGAACATTATGCTGGCAAAAAGCAGGGGCTCTCCAAGCAATCATATCCTGTGTTCCAGAACGTGCGCATGACGCAAGGCGGGCATATTGTCAACGTAGTGGTACCCATCAGCGATGGCAAGAAAACCATCAATGTGCTTACCAACCTAGAAAAAGCCATCAGCACCAAAGGCGCGGAATTGGGATCTTCATTGGAGAAGTCCATCACACTCGCCATCATCGATGATTCCTGGAAGGAACATTTGAGGGCCATGGATGATCTCAAGCAAAGTGTACAAACTGCAGTGTATGAGCAGAAGGACCCCTTGGTCATCTACAAACAAACTGCTTTCGAACTCTTCTCCAACATGGATGCTGAGGTGAACAAGGAGATCGTTTCCTTCCTTTGCCATGCTACCTTGCCCGTTACCGGAGATCAGGCCAATTTGAAAGAGGGGAAAGAGAGGAAGACCGATATGAGCAAAATGAGGGAAAGAAAGGATGAGCTCACTGCTTCCGGATCTCCTGAGATGATCGATACGGGCAATGATTATCATGATCCTTCGTCCATCAAGCAAGAACCGGTGCGTGTGGGACCCAAAGTAGGAAGAAATGATCCTTGTCCTTGTGGCAGTGGCAAGAAATACAAAGCCTGTCACGGTCGTGATCAGGAGTAGTATAGAATAAAATGCTGAACAAGCACCATATGATCATGCTGATGCTCCTGGGCATCACAACCGCAAAAGCACAATTTGCCAGGAGCCCCTATGTGACCAGAGATCCCCGATTGGACAAGCTGGTGGACAAACAAGCGGAGTTGAACAAGGAGGCCCTCAAGGCAAGGACTGTGTTAGAACCCGGCTTCAGGATCTTGGTGATCAGCACAAACAAACGGGATCTTGCTTTGGACACCAAGACCAAGTTGATGAAGCTCTATCCTGATCAAAAAACCTATTTGTATTATCAGTCGCCCAACTTCAAATTGCAATTCGGCAATTTCAAAACCCATAAGGATGCAGAAGTACTGCGCAAGGAATTGTCGACTTCCTTTGGAGAAAATCTTTTGATCATCCCTGCACAGGTGGAACTCAAACCCGAGAAGCAGGAAAACGAAAACAGACCATGAGTCTTGACCAAAAAATAAAAGCATTGGCGGTATCCTATTTCGAAGAATACCGCTCGATCCGACACCACCTGCATGCCCATCCCGAATTGAGCTACAAGGAATACAATACTTCCGCTTTCGTGAAAGCCCATTTGGAGAAGATTGGCATCCCTTATACGGTGATGGCAGAAACAGGGGTCATCGGCATTTTGAAGGGAAGACCCTCAGACCGCGTCATAGCCCTCAGGGCTGACATGGATGCCTTGCCGATACAGGAAGAAAATGATGTTGCATATGCTTCTACCGTTGCCGGTGTGATGCATGCCTGCGGACATGATGTACATACTTCCTGTTTACTGGGTGCTGCCAGGATTCTGCATGAATTAAGGGATGAATGGGATGGTACCATCAAACTGGTTTTTCAACCCGGTGAAGAGAAGAATCCCGGTGGAGCCAGTCTGCTGATCAATGAAGGGGTTTTGGAAAATCCTGCTCCGCAACATATCATCGCCTTGCATGTGCATCCCCAGCTGGAAGTGGGCAAGGTGAGTTTTGCCCCGGGCAAGGTCATGGCCAGCGCGGATGAAATTTATATTAACATCAAGAGCAAAGGGGGGCATGCAGCCCGGCCGCATCTTACAGCGGATACCATCCTTACTGCATCGCAGTTGGTGGTGGCTTTGCAACAGGTGGTGAGCAGGAACAACAATCCCTTCTCTCCTTCTGTGCTTTCGATCTGTTCGATACAGGGTGGGCATACGACCAATGTTATTCCTTCAGAAGTGAAGCTGATGGGCACTTTCAGGGCCATGGATGAAACCTGGCGATTTGCTGCGCATGAACGCATCAAGGATATTTGCACGCATACCGCTGAAAGTACCGGTGCAGAAATAAATGTTCGGATCGATGTGGGCTATCCCTCTGTGATCAACGACGCTGTCTTGACACCCAAGACAAAACAATTGGCCACCGCATACATGGGTGAGCAAGAAGTTGGCGAGATGGAGTTGAGCATGGGAGCAGAAGACTTTGGTTATTACTCGCAAAAAATACCCGGTTGTTTTTTCCGCTTGGGAACAGGCAATCTATCAAAAGGTATTTCATCCGGTGTACACACACCAACATTTGACATAGACGAAAAGGGTATTGAGATCGGGATGGGATTGATGGCCTGGTTGGGTGCCCAATCAAAATAAAATTTTTATGCATAAAAAATTAAGAAGAGAAGATGCCTTGGAATACCATGCCAAAGGCAGACCAGGGAAAATAGAAGTCATACCTACCAAAGAAGCCAAGACACAGCGGGATCTTTCGCTTGCCTATTCTCCTGGTGTTGCGGAACCTTGCATGGAGATCCATGAGAACGTTGAAAATGTTTACAAGTATACTGCCAAGGGCAACCTGGTTGCGGTGATCAGCAATGGCACAGCCGTATTGGGATTGGGCGACATTGGTCCCGAAGCAGGAAAACCTGTGATGGAAGGCAAAGGAGTGCTGTTCAAGATATTTGCAGACATTGATGTATTTGACATCGAAATCAACGAAAAAGATCCTGAGAAATTTGTGGAGATCGTGAAGGCCCTGCAACCCACCTTTGGTGGGGTTAACCTTGAAGACATCAAGGCTCCGGAATGCTTTTACATCGAGCAGCGCCTGAAGGAAGAGATGAACATCCCGATCATGCACGACGACCAGCATGGAACGGCCATCATTAGTGCCGCAGCGCTGTTGAATGCATTGGAACTGCAGGAGAAAAAGATCGACGAGGTATTGATCCTGGTCAATGGCGCAGGTGCCGCTGCCATGGCTTGTATCGATCTCTATGAGGCCTTGGGGGCCAAGCGAGAGAAGGTACTGATGTTCGATTCGAAAGGATTGATTCATAGCAAGCGCACCGACCTGGATGACCGCAAAAAAAGATTTGCCGTTGAACGTCCGGAGATCAGCCTGGAAGAGGCTTTCAAGGGAGCAGATGTATTCATCGGTTTGAGCAAGGGCAATGTGGTGAGCAAGGAAATGGTGAAGTCAATGGCCAATAATCCCATCGTCTTTGCCATGGCCAATCCCGATCCTGAGATCAGCTGGGAGGATGCCACCTCCGTGAGAAATGACATCATCATGGCCACGGGCAGATCTGATTATCCCAACCAGGTAAACAACGTATTGGGCTTCCCCTATATATTCAGGGGAGCATTGGACGTAAGGGCCACCCGCATCAACGAAGCCATGAAACTGGCGGCTGTTAAGGCTTTGGCAGAACTGACCAAAACACCTGTACCTGATATTGTGAACATGGCTTACAATGAAAACAACATTGTGTTCGGCCCCAACTACATCATCCCCAAACCCCTCGATCCGCGTTTGATCAGCACTGTTTCTCCCGCTGTTGCCAAAGCAGCAATGGAAAGCGGCGTGGCCAAAAAACCCATCACCAATTGGTCTGCCTATGAGATCGAGCTCAACAAAAGATTGGGCATCGACAACCAGTTGATCAGGGCATTGGGTAGCAAGGCAAGAAGAGATCCCAAGAGAGTTGTGTTTGCCGATGCTGAAAACGTAAAGGTGCTCAAAGCTGCACAGATTGCCAATGACGAAGGCATTGCCATCCCCATTTTGTTGGGCAACCCCAGCATCATCAATGACTTGGCAGAATCGAATGGCATCAACATAGAGGGTTTGGAAATCATCAATCCCAAGGGTACTGAACAGGAAGCAAGAAGGGTGTCATTTGCAGAAGTGTTTTTCAAAAAAAGACAGCGGAGGGGCATCAACAAATATGAAGCAGGCAAGCTGATGAAGGACCGCAACTATTTTGGTTGCATGATGGTGGAACAGGGAGATGCTGATGCCATGATCTCAGGACTCAGCAGAAACTATCCGGATACCATCAGGCCGGCATTGCAGGTGATTGGAACAGAGGAAGGGGTGAGCAAGATCGCCGGCATGTACATCATGCTAACCAAAAAGGGACCCTTGTTCCTGGCGGATACGACGGTTAATTTCAATCCCACTGCCGAGGAACTGGCAGATATCACCCTGCTGGTAGCCAAAGAAGTCAGAACCTTTGGCATCACGCCAAGAATTGCCATGTTGAGCTATTCCAACTTCGGCAGCAGTGAAACGCCGGAAGCCATAACTGTTCGCAACGCAAGGACGATCGTCAAGCAGAAGAATCCATCCTTGATTGTGGATGGTGAGATTCAGGGACTGGTAGCCTTCAACAAAGATATTTTGAGAGAGAGCTATCCGTTTTCAGAATTGGTAGACAATGGGGATGTAAATACTTTGATCTTCCCTAATTTATCCGCCGGCAACATTGCCTACAACCTTTTGCAGGAAGTGGGCGGTGCAGATGCCATCGGTCCGGTTTTGCTTGGCTTGAAAAAACCCGTTCACGTGTTACAGTTGGGATCCTCTACCAGAAGCATCCTGAACATGGTGATGATTGCGGTGATCGATGCGCAATACAAAATGAAGAAAGCGGACAAAGCATGAACATATTTACGCGATTCGGAGAATTTTTGCTGATGCTCAAGGGCATGTTCACCAAGCCCGAGAACTGGCGGATGTACTGGAAAGAATTGATGCACCAATGTGTTGAGTTGGGCATTGGATCACTGGGGATTGTCAGCATCGTATCCGTTTTTATTGGCGCTGTGTCCACCCTTCAAACTGCCTACCAGTTTGTCAGTCCCATCATTCCCCGTTCTGTCATTGCACAGATTGTGCGCGACACTGTCATTCTTGAGTTTGCCCCCACCATCACCTGCGTAGTATTGGCCGGCGTTGTGGGCAGCAAAATCTCCAGTGAGTTGGGCAACATGCGGGTTAGTGAACAGATTGATGCATTGGAAATCATGGGCATCAATACCAAAGCTTACCTGATATTCCCAAAAATTGCTGCTGCATTGATTACCATTCCCATGCTGGTTGTATTGGCAATGACCCTTGGCATCTGGGGGGGACGCTTTGTAGGTGAGGTTACGGGAATTTTGCCTCATGAAGTATTTGACCGCGGATTGGTAGATGCATTTTTACCTTACAATGTCCAATTTGCATTGACAAAAGCCTACACCTTTGCCTTTATCATTACCGCTATTCCGGCTTATTTTGGGTACAATGTAAAAGGTGGTGCACTGGAAATTGGCAGGGCCAGTACCGCTGCTGTGGTTACCAGCTGTATCATGATACTCTTGGCAGACTATATTCTCGCAGCCATTCTCCTTTAATCAAACTTATGATTTCCATTCAAAATATATTCAAGGGATTTTCTGACAAGCCGGTGATAGAGGGTGTTAGCACTCAATTTCATACGGGAAAATGCAACCTGATCATTGGTGCGAGTGGGTCGGGGAAAACTGTGCTGATGAAATGCCTAGTGGGGTTGATAGAACCAGATCAGGGAAGTATTTTGTATGATGGTGAAGACTTTACGCAGATGGGTACTGATGCCAGGAAAGAGATGCGCAGCAAGATCGGCATGCTCTTTCAGGGATCGGCCTTGTTTGACAGCATGAATGTAGAGCAGAACGTGATGTTCCCGTTGGACATGTTCAGCAAAATGACAAGAGGGGAAAAGCAGAAAAGAGTAGATGAGGTGCTCGACAGGGTAAATCTCAACGGAGCCCATAAAAAACATCCGGCTGAAATCAGTGGTGGCATGAAAAAAAGGGTGGGCATTGCCAGGGCCATCGTACTGAACCCCCAATACCTGTTCTGTGATGAGCCCAATTCCGGATTGGACCCACAGACATCCATGGTGATTGACAAACTGATCCGGGAGATCACCACCGAGTTCAACATCACCACCGTTGTCAATACGCATGACATGAATTCCGTGATGGAGATCGGCGACCAGATCATCTACATGTACCAGGGTAAAAAGGAATGGGAAGGCACCAAACAGGAGATCATTTTCAGCAAGAATGAGAAGCTGAACAATTTCATCTTTGCCTCTGAGTTCCTCAAGGATGCCAAGGACATGCGGATGCTCGAGGCCAGGGGAAAAATTGACAACGACAGGGATATGGAGAGTTTACTGAAGTAATCCCTTTTTCATTAACTTCGCACTCAAATTTAAAAGACATACCATGTCAGTTCTCGTCAACAAATCTTCCAAAATCATTGTACAGGGTTTTACAGGCACTGAAGGCACTTTTCATGCTACACAAATGATCGAATACGGCACCCAGGTGGTAGGCGGTGTTACCCCCGGCAAAGGTGGTTCCACGCACCTCGACAGGCCCGTTTTCAATACCGTTGCGGATGCTGTAAAGGCAACCGGCGCGAATGTGAGCATCATCTTTGTACCACCTGCATTTGCAGGGGATGCCATCATCGAGGCTGCTGAAGCAGGTATCCATCTGGTGGTTTGTATCACAGAGGGCATTCCTGTTCAGGACATGGTAAAAGTGAAAAATTATTTGCAGGGCAAAACCACCAGACTCATCGGACCCAATTGTCCTGGTGTGATCACAGCCGACGAATGCAAGGTGGGTATCATGCCCGGCTTCATCTTCAAGAAAGGCAATATCGGCATCGTTTCCAAGTCTGGAACGCTGACCTATGAAGCAGCTGACCAGATCGCGAAAGCTGGCCTGGGCGTTACTACTGCCATCGGTATCGGTGGTGATCCTATTATTGGTACGCCTACCCGCGATGCAGTTGAATTGCTGATGAACGATCCAGAAACCCATGGCATCGTGATGATCGGTGAAATTGGTGGCGGCATGGAAGCAGAGGCTGCCCGCTGGATCAAAGAACATGGCACCAAACCTGTTGTGGGATTCATTGCAGGTCAAACAGCCCCTCCCGGAAGAAGGATGGGACATGCCGGTGCGATCATTGGTGGCGCCGATGATACAGCAGCTGCCAAGATGAGGATCATGCGCGAATGCGGCATTCATGTGGTGGATAGTCCCGCTGACATTGGAAAGACCATGGCAGCAGCCATGAAAAAATAAATAGGAAAGGACCTGGAAAGGTCCTTTTTTTTATATCTTGAACCACAAGCAAGTTGGCAAGATGAACAAACAGACCGTTTACCATATCCCCTACAAATTCAGGAGGGTTGAAAATTTGCATATTCTGTTATGGCTGATCAAAGATGCCTGCTGGGCCTTGAACCTCAAGTACCCTGCCCTATTCATGATCATCCCCACCCTGCTGGTAGCCATTTTGATCACTTACCAGACAAGAAAGATCACCAGTGAATTTCTGCACAACCTCTCCATTGATTTTTGGATCACAGCCAACTGTACCTGGATGATCGGTGAGTTTTTCGGATGGGACCAGGGCTTGGTAGGAGCCTATGGATTGAGAGAATTTTCATTGGTTCCCTTTGGTATTGGATTGTTGATTCTTGGGTATTACTACCTGGTCCTCATGCACCGAAAGGATTTTGACGATAAGGTGCACGAACAAACCGAGCAACTGATCAAAGAGCTGGAAGCCGATCGCCGGAACTAATCTTCTTTCTTTTGTAGGGCTTGAGTTATCTTTGCCCTCATATTTTTTATTCGTAAATCAATCTATTGTCATGTTCAGATCGCATACCTGTGGGGAATTGAGAACAACGCATATTGGAAACGAGGTAACCCTGGCCGGATGGGTGCAGACCGTTCGGAAATTCGGTGCCATCACTTTCGTTGACCTGCGCGACCGCTATGGCATTACCCAGCTGGTATTCAATGAACACCTGAATGAACAATTGGATCAGCAGCCATTGGGAAGAGAATTTGTATTGCAGGCCAAAGGCAAAGTGATCGAGCGGACAAACAAGAACCTCAACCTACCCACCGGAGAGATCGAAATCGAAGTGGGATCTTTTAGCATCCTCAATAAATCCGCTGTCCCGCCCTTTACCATCCAGGATGATACCGATGGTGGCGATGACCTGAGGATGAAATACCGTTACCTCGACTTAAGAAGAAATGCGGTCAAAAGAAATCTCGAACTGCGATATGCTGTGAATCGTTCGGCGCGCAATTATTTGCATGAGAACCATTTCATGGATATTGAAACACCCTTCCTGATCAAATCTACTCCTGAAGGGGCGAGAGACTTTGTGGTACCCTCCCGCATGAACCAGGGACAATTCTATGCCCTGCCACAATCGCCACAAACCTTCAAGCAATTGTTGATGGTGAGTGGATACGATCGCTACTATCAGATCGTGAAATGCTTCAGGGATGAGGACTTGAGGGCCGACAGGCAACCTGAGTTCACGCAGATCGACTGTGAAATGTCTTTTGTAGAACAGGAAGACATCCTCCACATGTTCGAAGGATTGGTGAAGCGCATCTTCAAAGATGTCAAAGGCATTGATTATAACGATGTGGTGGAACGCATGACCTGGGAAGATGCCATGTGGCAATATGGCAATGATAAGCCTGATATCCGCTTCGGCATGAAGATCTGTACGCTGAAAAAACCCAGCACTGTTTTCTTTGACAAGCAGGACAATGCCAGCTTGATCAATGATGCAAACTTTGTTGTTTTTGATTCTGCAGAATCAGTCATTGCCATCGCTGTTCCCGGTGGCGCTGCTTTTACCCGCAAACAATTGGATGAAATGACTGAATGGGTCAAGCGACCGCAGATTGGCATGAAAGGGCTGGCCTATATCAGGGCCAATGAAGACGGAACCTACAAAAGCAGCATTGACAAGTTTTATGCTGAGGACAGACTGAAAGCCATTGGTGATGCTGCGGGCGCACAGAAAGGCGATATCGTGATGATCCTGGCGGGTGCAGAAGAACGCACTCGCAAAGCGATGAGTGAATTGCGTCTGGAAATGGGCAAGCAGTTGGGACTGAGAAAGGACAATGAGTTCAAACTCTTGTGGGTATTGGATTTCCCACTCTTTGAATATGCCGAGGAAGAGAATCGTTGGGTGGCCCGCCATCATCCCTTTACATCGCCCAAACCTTCACAGATCCAGACCATGATCGAAAATGATCCGGTGATCCACGATGCAGCCAATTATCTTTCTCATCCTTACGCACAGATAAAAGCCAATGCCTACGACATGGTATTGAACGGCAACGAGATCGGTGGTGGATCCATCAGGATCTACCAGAGAGAGTTGCAGGAGAAAATGTTTGCTGCCCTGGGCATGAGCCAGGAAGAGGCACTGCACAAATTTGGATTCCTGTTGGGCGCCTTTGAATATGGTGCTCCACCCCATGGAGGGATTGCCTTTGGATTCGACCGTCTTTGTTCTATCCTTGGTGGCAGTGAGAGCATTCGTGACTTCATCGCCTTCCCCAAAAACAATTCAGGCAGGGATGTGATGCTGGATGCACCTTCTACCATTGATGACGCTCAGTTGAAGGAGTTGGGGCTTTGATTGGTTGTGAGTTGTGGGTTGTAGGTTGTAGGTTGTAGGTTGTAGGTTGTGGGTTGTGGGTTGTGGGTTTTAGGTTGTCAACAACTATTTCCGTTCCCAGATCTCGTAGATCTTGTCACCTTTGGAGCTAAGTCCGGAATGATGCCACTTACCCTCCTTTAGGGCCGCATCAAATGAAAGGGATGCTCCAACCCTGCTGGAATCACGGGAAAAAAACTCTATGTTCTCTGTGTATTTCCCATCCTTGAAGCTATAGTAACCACCTCCGGTTCCAAAGAATTCTCCTGTTTCGGAATTGATCGCTGCCCACTGAAAGCGGGTGCCAGAAAGGATCTTGATGGTTTTCCTTGCACCAGGTCGCATGGCAACGATTTTACCATCTTGTTCCCGTCCAGTGATTTTCCAGTTTCCGGAAAGTGCGTCTTTGCCTTCATCAACCCTCTCCCACTCTTTGGAGATGCCATCAACAGGAAGAATCAATTTTTTCCCTTTGATTACAACCCCATAGGAGTAAGTTGATTTCACTTCTGCTCTGTTGGCAGTATTGAACTCGATGACCCCCGACATTGTACTGCTGGCCGGAGGATTGCCGATGAGCAATTGGGCTGTTCCGCCTCTGGTGCTGATAAACTTCTTATGGGTCACATCAAATGTAGCCGTACTGAAATAATCATCGATGATGGTGATATATTGAACAGCCGTATCCAGGTCTCTTTTCCATGCACCATTGATGGATTGCGCATGTGCTGCATTAATACCTAATGACATTAAAACAAAAAAGATGATCTTTCTCATTATAATCGCTTTATCCTGATATTCCTGAAACGGACTACATCACCATGACCCAGGAATCCAATATGACCGGTTTTGTTGGCCAGTCCCGGATGCTTGTTGCCATCAGCAGTGCCATTGGCAATAGATGAGCTGATGTCTCCATCCAGTATCACCTGTCCATTGAGGATCACTTTGATTTTGTTTCCTTTTGCAATAACCGTTTGCTGGTTCCATTGCCCCGTTGGTTTCAAATAACCCCTCTTGGATGGTATCACACCGTACACGGAACCATGGTATTGATAAGGCTTTAGGCTCTTGTATACATCTGCCTCATTGTCGAGGATCTGCAATTCCATGCCTACATAGGCAGCATCTCCCTGAGTAGGCGTTCTGATACCAAGACCATTGTTCGCAGCTGGTGTCAGTTGAAACTCAAAACGATATTCAAAGTCGGCATATTCATCCGTTGTATATATATTTCCACCCCCCAATTCAGGATGCGTAACGATCACGCCTTCTTCGAGTGCATATCCTTTCTTGTTGCCGATCCATTTGTCGAGGTTGGATCCATCAAACAGTGATTCAAATCCTTCTTTCTTTTCCTCTTCAGACAACGGTGTTGTCATATCATCAGCCGGTAGTTCACGCACATAGATATTGCGATAGGCAACATAGGTACCGTGTGCTTGCAGTTCGATGGCCTCCTTGGGGAAGATCGGAATTTTTCTGTCCCAGTAATTCTCCAACACCACATTGTCGGTTACCTTTTGTCCATTCAGATAAACCGTTACTCTTTCGCCTTTCATGATGATATGGAAGGTGTTCCATTCTCCGATCTTATTATCGAGAACGGCAGTGGGTTTGCTCTGATTTTTCTGGTTGTTATAAAGTCCGCCCGAACCTACTTGTGCTCCCACTTCACGACGGGAAGTATCCCATATCTGCACCTGGGGACTGCCCCTGAGGTAGATACCCGCATCCCCCTTTGCAGTAATTTTCCAGTCGACATACATCTCAAAATCACCATACATTTTTTTGGTGCAGAGGTTGTCACCATGACCGGTAAAGATCAACAGTCCATCCTCCACGACCCAGTCGCTCTGGGCATTTACGTTGGCTACAGCCTCTGCTTTCAGCAATGAATCCGCCGACATTTTAGCACGACTGATGGGATTGCCGACGAGTCCTTTCCATCCATCTAAATTTTTACCATTGAAGAGCAGTTCCCATCCATTGTCGTATGGCAATGCCTTTAGATAATTTTTGAGTCCCTTTGCCAACACAGCACTGTCCACTCCACTGATCAAGGGCAAGGCCTTTTCTAAGGCAGCTCTGGGTGCATTTCCCCTAAGCGTTTTGTCCTGCAAGGCATTGCGCGCCATGATCAAGGCAGCTTGTTTTTTGAGAATGGGATCATCCAGGTATTGGGCTGTGACCATGAGTGCCGGAAATCCTTTGACGCCTTCAAGCGCATACAAGGCCTTTCGCTTCTCTACAGGGTCTTTGGCTGCCTTGAGTCGATCTTGAATGTTCAGCAGCACCTGAGCCGGCGAAATGTATTTCCCTTCAACTGTGATTGTGTGGGGGGCTGTTGAAGCAGAAGAATTGGCACTCCATGCTGCCCCATTGCGGATGGTCCCCAAAGCCAATGTGGCGCGCACAGCATATTGGGGATCTTTTTGGCGCTTGGTCAACATTTTAACCAGCTTTATCGGTTGCAGCCAGGTGGATATAGGCACTGAGTGCATACGTTGCGGAGAGGTTCTGCTTGGCATCGTCGAGGATGACAAAGAATTTTTTCCAGTCGGATTTCGACCATCCTTTCATGGAAGCCAATGCAGCATCGGCACTGGTTGATTGCTGATAAGGAAAGGATTTCAAGACAGTATTGACATCATGCTGTGCTTGAAGCAGCTGTGATGAAATGCCAATGAGAAGAAGAGAAAAGAATATTTTTTTCATGACTTGTCTTTAAGGGATTAGATGGTCCAGGGGCCACGCATGGGAGGGTTGATCAATCGATTCGCTTCATCGTCGCCAATGAATACCTGTGCAACCGGATCGAACTTCAGGTTGCGCCCCAATTGCAAGGCGATCTTACCCATGTTGATCATGGTACAGGAGCGATGCCCATTGGATTCATTGAGCGCGAAAGTCTTTCTAAACCTGACGGATTCAGTGAAGTCAGTCACCTGCGGCTCAGGATCGGGCATCATCGCCAACTTGTCTTCCAGATTGGGAATAGTGGATTTGAATCCATTGAACAGTTTACCATTGGGCCCTTCGATATAGGCCACATTGGGATCTTTGGCTTCACCGTCCAAGATGATCTTGCAGCCATCAGCATAGGTATAGGTGATCTTGCGGAAAGTTCCACAGGCATCAGGGTGCTGTTGTTCAGCATCCACTTCAACAGAAATGGGGCTTGTATCATCCTTGCCCAAGAAATATTGGATCGGGTCCAAATAGTGTTGACCCATATCCCCCAATCCACCACCATCATAGTCCCAGTATCCACGGAAAGTTCCGTGGGTGCGGTGCACGTGGTAAGGCTTGTAGGGTGCAGGACCCAGCCACCTGTCATAATCCAATGTATCGGGAACTTTTTGCTCTTCCAGTTGCGTTTTACCCACCCAATAGAATTTCCAATCGAATCCAGTGTGCTTGCTTACGGTCACTGTAAGTGGCCAGCCAAGGAGTCCTGATTCCACCAGTTTTTTGATGGGCTTCACCGTGGTTTTCATTCCATAGAAATTATCCTGGAAGCGGAACCAGGTATTGAGACGGAACATGCGCCCGTATTGCTTTACCGCTTCCACCACTCTCTTTCCTTCACCGATGGTACGGGTCATGGGCTTCTCGCACCAGATATCTTTTCCTGCTTTGGCTGCTTCTACCGCCATGATGCCATGCCAGTGGGGAGGTGTGGCAATGTGAACGATGTCCACTTCCGGCAGATTGATCAGTTCACGGTGGTCATGAAAAGTTTTGATATTTCCGCCAACCAGTTTCTGTGCTTCCAACAAATGATTTTTATCAACGTCGCATATGGCCACTACACGGGTTCCTGCATAGGGAATATGACCACGTCCCATGCCGCCGACACCGATGATGCCCTTGGTCAGTTGATCACTGGGCGGGATAAACCCTTTACCCAAAACATGTCGCGGTACAATGAAGAAACCTGCTGCAGCAAGTGCAGACGATTGGAGGAATTTCCTCCTGGATGGACGAGAAGAAGAACTCATGTGGCAGTTGATTGATTGACTTAAAGATAATCAATCAACATCAAAAAAAATCCGGATTTTATCCCTCCAGTTTCCAGCCAAAATAGTCGACATTGTTCTGATAACAGATATCCTGTACCATTTTACCCAATAATTCCATGTCAGCAGGTAGTTCTCCGTCTTCCACTTCCTTTCCCAACATATCACACAATATTCTTCGGAAATATTCATGACGAGGAAAAGAAAGAAAACTTCTGGAATCCGTGAGCATACCCACGAACCGGCTTAACAATCCCATGTTGCTCAAGGCATTGATCTGACGAATCATGCCATCTTTTTGATCCAGGAACCACCAGGCAGATCCGAACTGTATTTTTCCCGCAACTGAGCCATCATTGAAATTACCGATCATGGTAGCCATGACCTCATTGTCAGATGGATTTAAATTGTAGAGGATGGTTTTGGTGAGCTTGTTGCTTGTATCGAGCTTATCAAGAAAACGCGACAAAGATCGGCCATGATCGAAAACACCGATAGAGTCCCAACCTGTATCCGCACCCAACTGTTGCATCATGCGGGAATTGTTGTTGCGCAAAGCCCCCAAATGGAATTGCTGCACCCAGCCTTTTTCATGATCCCATTCGGCAAAATGGAGCAACATGGCGGACTTGAATTTCCTTGTTTCGTTGAGGGATATGGAGTCTCCATTTAAAACTTTTTCAAAAATATCAGTTACCATTTTCTCATCATGATCTTCGGCATAAATCTCTTCAAGTCCATGATCGGACAACCTGCATCCATTCTCATGAAAATAATCATGTCTGCGCTTCAATGCTTGCAGATAAGCATTAAAATGATTGATCTCAGTACCTGACACAATAGAAAGTTGGGAGATATAAGCACGGAAAGATGCTGGATTGGAAATCTCCATGGCCTTGTCGGGACGAAAGGCAGGGATCATTTGGATATCTGCTTTTTCTTTTCGCATGCGGACATGATACTCCAGGTTGTCCAACGGATCATCCGTTGTACAAACCAATTGGACATTCATTTTACGCAACAGGTTTCGGACAGAATATTCCGGTGTATTCAACAGAGCAGAACAATGATCGTAGATCCTTTTTGCTGAAGCCGGATTCAACAATTCCTTCACACCAAAATAACGCTGCAATTCAAGGTGTGTCCAGTGGTACAATGGATTTCGAAGGGTATAGGGCACCGTTTCTGCCCATTTTTCAAACTTTTCAAAATCAGTCCTCTGTCCGGTACAATAGGATTCATCAACTCCATTGGTCCGCATGGCCCTCCATTTGTAGTGATCGCCATAGAGCCATGCTTCGGTTAGGTTGTTAAAGATCCTGTCTTCACAAATATCCTGTGGGGATAAATGACAGTGATAATCAATAATAGGCATGGATGCGGCAAACTGGTAGTAGAGCTTTTGAGCCGTTGCAGTTGAGAGAAGGAAATTGTCATCCAAAAACGCTTTCATGAGATTCAGTTCAATTGGTTGATTGTTGAAGGTATTCCGTTGTTTTGTATACTCACCATCAAAGCATATACTTGATCTTTTAATCCCGGTATTTGATCAAGATTCGTTCCCCAGGCCTGTTCGTCAGACAGCATGGCGGTGAGTTGATTGGGCTCTTTTTTCTCCCAAATCATAAAAGCTGCTAAGCCCAGTAACATGAATTGGGGGAGATGGTTATATTTCTTCCAATAGCTGGCAATCAGGGGTACACACCTGCCTTTCATTTTCAAGGCATATTGTGCAGAAATACTTTCCCACCGATGTTCTAAAAAAGGATTGGCAAAACGATCCAATACTGAATTGCCAAAAGACAGGGCCTCCTCTTCCAATATTTCATCACCCAGTATTGCATCCTTTATCTCATGCAACAATAAATGTTTGATGAAGTGAGAAAGATCCTGGTCAGACATGGATGCTTTTACCAAATCAATGCCCGCTAAAATAGAGAGCGCACAGCTGAAGGTATGGGTTGCATTGAGCATGCGCAATTTGAGTTCTTTGTACTTGTGAATGGATGGCACAACCTTACAACCCAACTTCTCGTTTGCAAAAGACACCACCCGCTTTACCCTTTCATCGGTAGATTCAATGACCCAAAGTCCGAATGGTTCACAGGAGATCATCAAGTCATCTGTATATCCATTTGCTATTTCCTGTGCCGCAAGATCGTCGCCAGAAAGCTTACCGGGCACGATACGATCCACCAACGTATTACAGATCACATTGGCAGCATCAAACCAGTGCTGAAATGCTTCATCCAGCTGGTTAAATTCGATCAGCTGTTTGAGTATTGCATGAAGCTTGTCTCCATTGTATTCTATCAATTCAGCCGGAAGAATGATCAATCCCTTTTCAACATCCGCTTTGAAATGAATGTATCGTTCATACAACAGGGATAATATCTTACCAGGGAAAGAAGACGGCATGTCTCCAATAATGCGCTCAGGCTCATATACGATCCCTACCTCTGTTGTATTGGAAATCACAACCTGAAGCGTTGAAGATCTGGCATATTCCTTTATCGCTTCCCAATCCTCCTGTGCACCCAACACCCTACTGATGGAGGCATTGACATAGGTTTGATTGACCAGCTGATCACCTGTCTTTCCTCGCATGCAAATTGAGTAAAGACAATCCTGTTGCTGATAAGGGGCCAAGGACCCCTGCTGAGTGGTTTTTACCACCACAACCCTTCCTTGGAATTGACCGCAACGATTGGCCTCATCAATGTAAAAATCAGGCAACCCTCTTAGCAAGACACCGGTACCGAATTGAAGGACTTTTTCTGGATAATGAAATTGTTCTTCTTTGGGAAGGATCAACCGATCGGTTTTCTTCAAATCATTTATCAATTGTCTATTCAAGTGAATCATCATTTCTCTTTTGGTTGCCATTTGTCTCCAAAAATCCAATTCAAACTTATGTGTTCTTTTTTCAAACCCTCCGGTAAATTATCTGCATACCAATTGAACTGCTCCTTCCCCTCCTTTTTGCAACTGGCGTAATAAATCCTTCTTCCCCAGCGAATGGTATTGGTGGTTGAAACGAGATAAATATCCTGATCACGCATATTTTTACCGAATCGACAATCCACCAGGTAAAATTGTGCATCCCTGTGATAACGACCCAGTAGAAAACCATCATAACCCAGAAAAGTACAATGCTTCCATACGGATTTGGAATCCTCATTACCAGAACCATCGTGCCAAATGGCTGCTGGTCCGTTCAAAGAAATAAAAGTACAATCCTCTGCCCATGACCAACCCCGGGGACAAAAGAAATCAACGCCCCCTTCCATGATGCAATCCTTGAAATACCATAGTCCATTTTCTGTATTCCAGGGACTCATGGTGTCTCCCCCGTATGCACTGAACTTACAGCGGATGGCCTTCATTCTGGTAGCGCCATTCATGGTTCGGACTGCCATTTGGTGTCCGTCTTTTCGAAGTTGTTTGGGAGTCTTTTGCAGCGTATCTGCAGGACAATCCAGGTTTTTGGGCACAAAGTTGAAACCAACATCGTTGATAACGGAAAGATCAGACAAGGTGATGTCGGAAGCACCAACATTGAGTGTGGCTACCCCCCAGTCATCCGGATGCTCACAGCGCCACTCATCTCTAGCAATAGAAGATATGATGATGGTCTTGTTTATTCCTGAACCTTGCAGGGATACCCAGTCCTTCGTTATATATAATTTTTCCCTGTAAACACCGGGACCAATTTGGAGGATGATCTTGCTGCTATCGGAAGCAGCAATACTACTCAATGCTGCTGCAATGGAAGAATAAGGAGATTTTCCATCCAGAGATACCCTGATGATCCTGGACTGACAGAATCCGGATGTCAAAAAAAGAGATGTCAAAGTAACCAACAACAACCTCATCGTTCGTTTCAATTCTTGATCTTCAATAACCATTTCACCCAATCTTCAGCAGCCTTAAAATTTTCATATTCGGATGGAAGCTTTCTTCCATCCACATATTCATTGTAAACCCAGGGGTCACCCAGGGCAAAAACCCTGCCTTTGCCATATTCAACGGTTGCCATGATTGGTTTCCCATCTTTTTCAACCATTGATTGACCGTTACCAGTCAATCTCAAGGGACTCAATTCTTTGATAAACAGTTTATAGTTCTTTTGAAAAATAAGATTACCATGGCCAGTCCTGACTTCCCCCATTTCAAATTTGTCCTTCAGTACTGGATTGACCAGCGTCTGTTCAAAATGGATACCAAAAGCATCGGACAATGCGTTGAAATGCTGAAATTCAGCATTGATAGAATCGTTTCCCAACAACACCAGGGTTCCTCCATTGTTTACCCAGCTTTTTAATACATCAATGTCTTCTTTTGCAATGAAGTTTGGGTTTGTTGACTCTCTCTCCGTATCCGGATCAACAATGATATAGACATCCGCTTTTGAAAGAGTTTGGAGGGTTGGCCTTGTTTTCAAGGTATGTGTACTGGCACCATTGCGTTGAAAGATGTCCTGTAAAAAGGAGTAGCCATTGTTATCTCTTTCATTCCATACATAATGCCAGGATTGGTCAACTCCTCTTGCATCTTTGCGAAGCTCATTGTTATAGAAATTATCCAATAAGATTTGTTTCCCCTTTGCTTGCTGAGGCAGGGCATGTTTTTCCATTTCCGCTGCACAGAGAATGAATGCACCCAATCCCTTGGGATCGTTGGTGATGACAGGTTCAGACATATAATATTCGAAGCTGCCATCCCGGTAGGGCTCTCCGCCCAAGCCCGATACAGTAACGGTTGACTTGAGATTGACCCGACCATTGGCATCTTCAATGAAATGTTCCCTCATTCCATTGTATGCCTTTTGTGCAGAGGACAAGGATGATGCCGGCAAATATCCCAATCTTACACCCTTGGCGATGGTGTAGGTCAGCATTGCAGATGCAGAGGACTCTGGATAATTGGGCTTTCGGTCTTTCAGGTTTACGATATCATACCACAATCCGGTTTGGGGATCCTGAAAGGCAGTAACGGCGGCAACAAATCGATCCAGGATGCCAAGCATAGATGATCTACCAGGATGAGAGGGTGGAAAAAATTCCAATGCATCTACCAGCGCCATGCCAAACCAACCCAGGCTTCTCCCCCAAAAGTGCGCGGATGTACCTGTCTTTGGATCGGCCCATTTCTGTTTCCTGGATTCATCCCAGCCATGGTAGAGCAATCCGGTCTTGGGATCTCTGGCATTTTTTTCCATCCATTCAAATTGTCTCACAATATCATCATAGAGGGAATCCTCATGAAATACTTGCGCATACTCCGCCAAAAAAGGCTGTGCCATGTACAATCCATCCAGCCACATCTGGTTGGGATATACTTTTTTGTGCCAATACCCTCCCTGATTGGTTCTGGGATGGGTTTTCATTTGGTCTCGCAACTGCTGCAAGGCTTTGAGGTACTTGATCTTCCCTGTTACCTGATACAATGTCATCAGGACTTTGCCATTGTTTACATTGTCGATATTATAGTCCGAAGATTTGTAGGCGCGGATATTTCCTTCTTCATTTACATAAAAGTCCATCGACTTTTGGATGTACTGAAACCACTCTTTCTCGCCAGTAACCTTCCAAACCTCTTCAATGCCTTTTAAAATGACACCCTGGTCATAATGCCACTTGATGTTTTTATCGTTGGCCAGCTTAAAGGAATCAGGCCAAAGGCTCATGGCAGTCATGGAAACCAGCTGACTCAAAGACCTCGATGAATGCTGATAGGTTGTTACCCCCTTCAAACTAATTTTACTCGTATCCACAGCAACAACGGGTTTAGATGGATCCGTTATGTTGAGATCGATGTCTTTAAAAACAATATTTTGAGCTTCCTGCAATTCAATCCCTTTGTCTGATTTGAAATGCATGTTGGTAAGTTCAAGGTGATGAATGGCCATCTCGGGTAAACCTCTGATGAAAATGGCTTTTGCAGCACCGTCACAGGTAACATTGCGGATCTTGAAATTCCTGAAAGAGGGAGTTGTTTCGTCGAGCGGTTTCTTTTCTATGGTAGGCATTTCCTGCTTTTCACCGAATTGGGGAACCGGATCCTTGGCCATGTAATACATATCAAACAGAATGGCCTCACCAGGAATATTCTTCATTTGGATATCACTGATATCAATATTTTCAACCACCCCTCCCCTGCCACGGGCCGTCTTGAACCTTAATCCGATGTCCGTACCGATAAAGCTGCAGTTGTTTACCTGGATGTTTTTCACTCCCCCACTCATCTCGCTTCCGATCACAAATCCTCCATGAGCCGAATACACGGTAGAATTACGGATGGTAACCTGCTGCGTGGGCATGCCTCTTTTTCTGCCAGCCTCATCACGACCGCTTTTCATGCAAAGCGCATCATCGCCCACATCAAAAAATGAATTTTCTATCAGGACATTGGTACAACTTTCAAGATCAATGCCGTCGCCATTTTGTGCAAACCAAGGGTTCTTTACCTTGATGTCCCTTACAACGATGTTCTCACTCATCAGCGGATGTAGACACCAGGCAGGTGAATTTTGAAAGGTTACACCCTGCAAATAGATATTCTTACACTGGTTGAACAATACCATGTTGGGACGAAGAAAATCCTTTACGGTTGCATAATAGGCAGCAGACTTTTTGCCATCCATGACACCTGGATTTTTTTCTATGCTCCCCTTGAGACTGGATGCTGAGGGATACCACATTTTTTTATCGGCTGTCAATACACCACCTTCCGCTATTAATTGCTTCCATTGCCCTTCTGTTAATTTTTCTTTTTTAACCGGACGCCATGCCTGTCCGTTCCCATCAATGATTCCTTTTCCGGTGATGGCAATATTTTGTTGCTGGGCGGCTGAAATGGGCGACTGGTTGCG
>RFVQ01000080.1 GCA_009922495.1 Chitinophagia bacterium | reverse complement strand
TCTTCAATGCTGATCCATCCGTTAAAACCCACGCGTTTCAATTCTGAAAAGATCGCATCATAATCATTGAGTCCTTTGCCAATCTCGCCATGGCTGAGGCGTTTGGCATACCCTACGGCACCCCCTTCTTCATTCCGAAGGTCTTCGATGGTGCCATACTTCAAATATCGATCGCTGGCATGCATGGTCACCACCCGGTGGGAGATTTTATAGAGCAATGCAAGTGGATCTTCCCCTGCGAGGAAGGTATTACTCGGATCATAATTGACACCAAAATGAGGATGGTCGATGCTGTTGACCAGCTGACAAAACAGGTCCATCTTCTGTGCGAATTCCGGGTAGGTCCAGAAATCATCTTTGTAATGGTTTTCCAGGATCAGGGTGATGCCTCTTTCCGCAGCATAGGGCAAACATTCCATGATCGCGTCAGCTGCCAGCTTTACTCCTTCGTCATTGGAAAGCTCGGGTCTTTTTTGCCCTGATAACACCCTGCAATAGGATCCACCCAATACATGGGTCATGTTGATCCACCTTTTTTGTTTTTGGATTTCTACATCCCGAAAGGATTTATCAGGATGTGTAAAATCCGGTGAGCAACACATCATGGGAATGACCATGCCTTTGTCTTCGGTCATTTTTCTGAACAGAGACCAGTTGTTTTCATCTTCCATCTCCAAGAAACCGGCATACCATTCGAGCCCCTGAATATGCAGGCCAGATGCCAGTTCTATCCATTCTGAAACTTTCATGGTTCCATCTTTGCAAAGCGCCTGCATGAAGGCTTTGGGAAATGCGGCCAGTTGGGGCATGTTATTTTTTTGAGGGAATGGTGGAATTGTCTTTCGGTGGATTGCGTCCGATAAAAGGATGTTGTTCGAGATCGACCACTTGTCCGCTGATAGGACCGGATTCATCAGCCAACCAATAGATGGAAGCTGCTGCTATTTCTTCCGGCCATAGAATTCGACCGGCAGGTGCATAGACCCTTGGCAGATCCTTGTACCAGTCCTCCGCCAGTCCATGTTTCTTTTTTCTTTCCCTCTCCGTTTCTGTGAGCACCCAACCAGGATTGATCTGATTAACACGCACACCGTTTTCCCTGTGCAAACTGTCGCCCAGGTTTCGTGTGAGTGTCATCAGTGCGCCTTTTGAGACGCTGTAGGCCAGGAGATTGGGCTCGCCACTGTAGGCATTGACGGAGCCTATGTTCAGCACTGCTCCCCTGTTTTTCTCCAGTGCAGGCAAAGCCGCTTTGATCAGCATCAGGGGCGCAATGGTATTGACACGAAAAATTTTTTCCATGAACGCAATATCAGTGGTTTGGGTGTTGGAGGAAGCAACGATGGCTGCATTGTTCACGATGGCATCAAGCCTTCCAAATTTTGAAAGCGCCAGGTCTACCAATTGTTGTGGGATTGCTGGATCGGATAGGTCTCCGATCCACGAAGCTGCCTGCTCATCGCCTAATTCCTTGACAACATCGTTGGCCCATTCAGATTCAAGTCCGTGTACAATCACTTTTGCTCCTTCCTGCACACAGCGTTTGGCAATGGCCTTGCCGATGCCCGTTGTGCTTCCCGTAACGATGATGACTTTGTTTTGCAATCGCATATCAAAAAGGTTTCAGTACACTTTTGACCACTTCACCATGGTGCATTTTCTCAAAGGCTTCGTGCCAATAATCGAGGCTCCATACACCACCAATGATGGGTTGCACATTCAGCATGCCGGAAGCCATCAGGGCCAATACCCTTTCCCAGATGGGCCAGTTGTGGCTGAAGCTTCCCTGGAGGGTCACATTTTTTTGGACCAGAGGATCCAGGGAGAAGTTCAGCGGTTGCGGACCCCATCCTACTTTCGATATCAACCCCTTGGGCCTCACCCATTGAAGTGCCAGCTTCAGCGTCATGCTGGTTCCGGCTGCGTCGATGACCACATCGGCACCCATGCCGTCTCTTTCTTTCGCCCATTCCGTTGCATCTCCGGTGATGGGAGTACAACCGTATTGTGCAGCAATCTCTAAACGGTGTTGATCGGCTTCCAATCCCACGATCGCCACTTCTGCACCGCAGAGTCGCGCCATGGCAGCACAGAGAATGCCGATGGTACCCGGGCCCAGCACAATCACACGATCTCCCGGTTTGATACGGGCATTTTCTACGACAGCATTGAAGGCCACACAACAGGGTTCCGTCAGACAGGCCTGTTCAAAAGGAAGTTGATCAGGAACCTTGTGCAGGCATCGTGCAGGCACTCTTACGAATTCCGTCATGGCACCGTTTACGCCATATCCAAAACCTTTTCTGGTGGGATCCAGGTTGTATAGTCCGGCGCGGGACATGGGATTGTTTGGATCGATGATGGCAGCTGTTTCACTGACCACTCGATCACCCTCTTTCCAACCCACAACCCTGTTGCCAAGGGCCGCGATATGGCCACCAAATTCATGTCCCAATACCACCGGATAATTCACGGGCCAGCTATGGTCTGCGGTCCACTGGTGAAGGTCACTCCCGCAGACGCCCACGTTGGCAACTTTCAACAACACATCTTCTTCTCCGATCTCAGGGATGGGCAGTGTTCGAAGCTCAACAGATCCTTTCTCCGGCGCAAAATTGACAACAGCTTTCATTTCGTTCATGGTCTATGCTTTAGTGATATCTCCGTAGGCATGAATTTTCTCGCATATCAATCGCAAGGATGATTCAAGGTCACCCTCAGCAGTTTTGAAGGCATCGGCATCGATGGTAAGCGGTGCGCCCAACACAACCAAGGGTGCGCCGTATGCAGGACATTGAATGGCTTGTTCCAATGAGAGACCCCCCACTGCCTGCACGGGAATGTTGACTGCATTTACCACCTCACGCAGTTGATCCAATGGACTCGGCATGCGTTCACCGCGCGCTGCAATACCGCGGCGTTCATCATATCCAATATGGTGAATGACATAATCGCATCCCAGGTCTTCCAGCCATTTGGCGCCTGCAACCATATCAGGACAAATCATGTTATCCCCCATCACTTCAACGCCATGGTCTTTGCCGGCCTTGACAACACAACGGATGGTTTCTTCATGTGCCCGGGCCATCACAACCACATGAGTGGCACCGGCCTTTGCCATCATTTCAGCTTCGAGATAACCACCATCCATTGTTTTGAGATCGGCAACAATCGGAATTTTCGGAAAAGCCTCCCTTAGTTTTCTCACGCCGTGTAACCCTTCTGCAAGGATCAATGGTGTTCCGGCTTCCAACCAGTCAACACCCGCGCGAAGGGCCATGGCGGCTGTTTCCAATGCTTCATCAATATTGGTAAGATCCAGCGATATTTGGACAATGGGTTTCATGGCAAGTGATTGAGAATCGTTACTTTCATCTAATATATTCAAAAATCAGGGAAGAAAAATGAACGAGGCAGAGAGAAAGAAAACCAGGTTTTCACTGACGGTATATTTTTTGATCATTGGCATCTGTTTTGGGAGTTGGGCCAGCAGGATCCCGGATATCAAAGAGCATTTGTCTTTGTCAGAAGGGATGCTCGGCTCTTTGTTGCTGATGTTACCCTTGGGACAAATGACGATGATGCCCTTCAGTGGCAGGATAGCGGCAAGGTTTGGCAGCAGACAGGTCTTGAGGATTGCTTTGATGGGCTATGTGAGCATGCTGGTCTTGATCGGACACGCAGCGGCACCCTGGCAATTGGCATTGGCCTTGTATGGTTTTGGGCTTTGTGGCAACATGGGAAATATTTCAGTGAACACCCAGGGGGTGATGCTGGAGAAATTGTATGGCAGGTCTATTTTCTCTGCCTTTCATGGGGTATGGAGTGTTGGAGGTTTTTGCGGGGCCTCCATTGGTTTGTTGATGATGAAATTTGACATAGCACCGGCTTATCATTTTATAGGCATCGCGGTTTTCATTGCACTGAACAATCTTTATTTTCAAAAGGATCTTCTTCCCAATCCCGCTTCACAACCTGATCTTCCCAAGTGGAGGATCCGAAAACCCAAAGGAATTCTTTTGCAATTGGGGATTATGTGCTTTTGTACCATGAGCGTGGAGGGTTGTATGTTCGACTGGGCTGGTGTCTATTTCAAGGAAGTGATCCAGGCCCCGGGGCAATTGGTTTCTTTGGGCTATGCGCTATTCATGATCAGCATGGCCACTGGCAGGTTTTTGGGAGATCGATTGGCAGAGCAGTTTGGCAGAAAGAGAATGGTGATCAATTCCGGCATCATGATCTTCACTGGCTTGATGGTGATGGTCGCTTTCCCTATGGTATGGATTTCAGCGTTGGGTTGCGTGATCACCGGTTTGGGTGTTAGTTCAATCGTTCCTTTGTTGTACGGCTCAGCGGGTAAACTGAAACTGATCCCCAGCAGCGTGGCGATTGCCAGTGTGGCGGGTATAGGTTATTTTGGGTTTCTGATGGGACCACCCATGATTGGATTCATCGCAGAAGCAACTGGCTTAAGGGTTTCTTTGGCAATCATTTCTTTGGGGGGATTGCTGATCGTTTGGGTAGTAAGAAAGGTCAGTATCATTTCATAGTAATTCAACAAGGTTTTGGATGGAATGGGGTTAATCTCTATTTTTGCAACCCATTTGAAGGCGAGGTAGCTCAGGTGGTTAGAGCGTCGGATTCATAACCCGAAGGTCTCGGGTTCAACTCCCGATCTCGCTACGAAAGGTCCCATTGGGACCTTTTTCATTTTATACCACTTTTCGGGTAGTCGGGAAAATAACGAAAATCATTTAAGAGTATTACCTTCATCATGTGAAGTATCTCTGTAATCGGGAAACTTTACAACGTTAAAGCTCTGGTCGATCGTGGCAACATTATTCAACCACTAAAACAATGACCATGACAAAAATCACCTCCTACTGCCAGACTTGCACCGTCAAGAACTGCATCGAACTGCATCATGTTGAAATCTTTCAACGCTGAAGAACAGAACCAGTACAAATCGTACAAGCACCACTATGAGTTCAAAAAAGGGGAACTGATCTTCCGCGAGGGGGATGAGATCAACGGCATGTACTTCATCCAAAGCGGTGTGATCAAGCTGGAAATGAATGCCGATTCAGGAAGACCCTTCATTCTTCGGCTCATCGGTCCGGGTCAGACCATGGGGCATCGCTTCCTCACCTATACCGGTCTTCAGCCCTATACAGCAACTGCAGTAGAGGATACAAGGGTTTGTTTTATTGAGCTTGGCTTTTTCCGCAACCTGGTCCAGAAAAATGAACTGCTCCAGGAAGAGATCCGGAAGATCTTTTTGAAAGAGATCAGGTCAACAGAAGTGAAATTGCTGCAGATCGCCCAGCAGACCGTGAGGGAAAAGGTTGCCGGCATCATTGTTCACCTGGCAGAAACCTATAATTATAAGCAAACCGGCATGGGCATTAAGGTGCACATCGACCGCCAGGAGATGGCTGATCTGGCCGGAACCACCAAGGAACAGGTATCCAGGGTGCTGGCAGATTTCGACCAGGAGCAATTGATCCGATTCAGGGCCAAACATTTCAAATACATCGCGATGGACAAACTCAGGCAGATTGCAGAGCGCCAGGCCGAACCAGCACGCGAATCAGTGAAAGAAGAGGCATAAAAAGCATTTTCATCATTGCTGAATTGGCTTTCGCTTTGTACCTTTGCGGCGTAAAAAACAAATTATGGCAGCAAAGATCAAAGTACACAATCCCGTAGTGGAACTGGATGGAGACGAGATGACAAGAATCATCTGGAAGTTCATCAAAGACAAGCTGATTCTCCCTTACCTTGAACTTGATATCAAGTATTACGACCTTGGAGTGGAGTACCGCGATGAAACCAATGATCAGGTTACCATCGATGCTGCCAATGCCATCAAGCAATATGGAGTAGGTATCAAATGTGCCACCATTACTCCGGATGAAGCCCGGGTAAAGGAATTCAACCTGAAGCAGATGTGGAAGAGTCCCAATGGCACCATCCGCAACATCCTTGATGGAACCGTTTTCCGTGAGCCCATCGTTATCAAAAATATTCCCCGTCTGGTGACCAACTGGGATTCACCCATCATCGTGGGACGACATGCGTTTGGAGATCAATACCGTGCCACTGATTTCGTGGTGCCTGGCAAGGGCAAGCTCACTGTAAAGTTTGAAGGCGAAGACGGAAAGATCATTGAGCATGAAGTATTCAACTTCAAGGGTGCTGGTGTTGCCATGAGTATGTACAATACCGATGAAAGCATCATGGGATTTGCCAGGAGCTGTTTCAACATGGCCCTGCAAAAAGGATGGCCTTTGTACATGAGCACCAAGAACACCATCTTGAAGAAATACGATGGTCGTTTCAAAGATATTTTTGAAGAGATCTATCAAAACGAATTCAAAGCCGCTTTTGAAGCTGCCGGCATCACCTATGAACATCGCCTGATCGATGACATGGTGGCCAGTGCCCTGAAATGGAATGGCAAGTTTGTATGGGCTTGTAAGAACTACGATGGTGATGTTCAGAGCGATACCGTTGCACAGGGATTTGGTTCTCTCGGACTCATGACTTCCGTATTGGTAACGCCTGATGGCAAGACCATGGAGTCTGAAGCGGCACACGGAACGGTTACCCGTCACTATCGCGATCACCAGAAAGGCAAGCCTACCAGCACCAACCCAATCGCTTCCATCTTTGCATGGACCAGGGGATTGGCTTTCCGCGGCAAGTTGGACAACAACCAGGCGCTGATTGATTTTGCCAATGCACTGGAAGCGGTTTGTATTGAAACCGTAGAAGAAGGTAAGATGACCAAGGACCTTGCAGTTTGTATCCATGGCAACAAGGTGAACCACGGTGAACACTATTTGTACACTGAAGAGTTCCTGGATGCTATTGATGCGAATCTCAAGAAGAAAATGGCTATCTAATCAAGCATTTTCTTCCACAAAAGCTGGGCCGACTCCTTGTTGAATCCTGCAAACCTTCCGCGTTGCACCACGATATCATTGTCTGCTGGATGTGAGAGGTAGTAATGAAAAGTAAATCCACTCTTGGGGTTTTGCCATCCATTGATTTGTCCAAAACGAAGATCATTGAACACCAGGGTATCCTGGTGTTTTTCAACTGTATAATATCCCTGGGAGAACTGTTTCAGCTCCATCACCTCGCGGTGATCATGGACAGGCTGAAGCAGTTTTTCATTTTTGGGGAAGTATTGGGTGGGAATAAAATTATTCTTGCTCAGGATAGACTTGTATCCCACATGGTATCCACTGGTGTCTTCGATGACCACGAACCATAGGAAGTTGTTTAACAATGTAGGTGTTGTGATATAACGAAGAAAGATTTGATCTGTCTCTGCCAGGGTTTCCTTGACGGCATAATCGATCTTGTACTTGTTGTAAACAGCAAATACCCAATAGAGAGAAGAAGCAATGATGCCTGCCCTTGCCCAACGAAGCCGGTGGCGGTGATCTGTTCTCAGAAAGAGTAAAAAAACAAAGGCAATAAAAGGGAAGATGCTGAACAAGGGATCTGCCACATAGAGTACATTGAAGGCTATTCGCTTGTCGGAGAAGGGTTCGAACCAGCCAATCCCATAGTTGTTCATGGCATCGAGGAAAAGGTGACAAAGAATCTCGATCAGAAAAAACCAATACCATCTTCTCATGCTGATGGGCTCTGCCTTGTGCCATCTGGCTGCAATCAATGCAAGGAAAAAAGCAATGAAGATGGCAAACAGGAATGAGTGCGTGATGCCCCGATGGGCCAGCAGTTCAGTGGAAACAGGCATCCACATACCGGCGATGAAATCGATGTCCGGCACACTCTGCGCCAGTGCTCCCCAGAGCATGGCTTTTCTGCCAGCATTCTTATCCAAGAGTACTTCACCGATGCAGGCACCAAGAACGATATGGGTCAGGGAGTCCATGATTTAATTTAATACTCAAATCTAAAGAAAAACAAGTCCCCTATTCAAAGAAGACTTGTGCTGCTCATCTAAAGGTTATTGAATGATCAATCGATAGGATTGCTGTTTTCCGATGGTATAATTCCTTAGTATGATGGTATAGATACCCTTGGGTAATCCTGAAACTTGTGTCTCTCCGGACACATTTTCCAATTGTCTTACGATCCTTCCGGATGGATCCAAGAGTTGAATGCCCATCTTTCCTTGCATTGCTGTCTTCAGGATCACTTTCCCGGAACTTGGATTAGGATAGTAAACCAGATCATTGATAAAAGATCCTGTATGTATGTACCGAATGGGACTTAGTGAAGTTTTGCCATCAAAATCAACTTGATGAAGTCTGTAGAAATAGACTTTTTCCGGATCAACATTGTTGTCTTCAAATTGATACTTGAGTAAAGTCTGGCTGAAACCATTTTTGGCTTTAGTTCCTTCAAATGCAATTGGTCTGAATTCACCTTCCCCATTGAGTGAACGCTGGATTTCAAAACCCCTATTGTTGGTTTCCGTTTGCGTACTCCATTCAAGCAATACCTTTTCTTTTTCAAAACGCAATTTAAATTCTCCTAACGTAACAGGTAGTGCAAGATCACTGGCAAAACTGATTTGCTCCGTCGTAGAAAAAGTACAAGTTGTTCCAGCCGTCATGCTAACATAATTTGTTTTGATGATCACAGGATAGAACAACTGTGCCGTAGGAGATTCTGGCGTAAGGGAAAAATTTATTTTATAATAATTTTCTACGCCATCGGTGAATAGCGGCAGTTTTGCAGCATCTCCCGGAACAATATCCTGAAGTCCATTGACGATTGGTTCACCGGGGTCAATGATTCCATCCTTATCGGTATCCTGATAAAGAGAAAACCTGATATCACCAATCGTTGCATCCAATAAGTACCGGAAACTGATGTAGCATTCAAAATTCGAAGACATCGGCTTAGGGTTAACAACAAGGTTAACATAAGAAAGAGATTCTTTGGGAATTTCCACAGGAGAATAATAATTGCGTTCCACAATATTGGAAAGTACCCTTGTACCCGTCTGCTTATAATAAAAACTAAAGGCATCCCAGGTTGGAACGGCATTGATCAACTGACCTGACCATGGCGTGGGGTTATCTTTAAACCATGTTGGTATACAATTGACGAGCTGAAGATTGTAAGAGGAACTTCCAGGATCAGCAATGATGTGTTTTGCCTTCGACACCAGGACACCATTGAAGCTGAAATTGACACCCGAATACGTGAAGGAAGGAAGAGCATTGAGGGATGCCGTGATAAGTGCATGTTTAGTAGTTTGGCTTCCCCCATCCTTCACATGCGTTACAAAATCAATTAGGGTTGCTGAAGACGCAGTTGGACTCATCCTTTTGAATAAAAAAACGCCCATTTCTGCCTGACTGTCACTAAAATAATCTTCAGCCGGGTTGGCCACCGGTCCTGAAAAGGAGGTCTGTGCAGTGGTTTTTGTGTATTTCCATACAGAAGACACTGTATTGAAATTGGTATAAACATAGTTCTGACTCCCTACTTTATCGCCTGCGTATTTTGAGTACACCACATACGAGTTGGTCCCTGTGAAAGGACTCACTCCTGCGTTGAAATCAATAAGATAAATGGTAACGGTTCCAGTAGTTGTATTTTTCATGTAGGAGAGAATGTAATAATCATCCAACAAATAGCCTGAGCCAGGCTTTGAATACAACTCAATGAACTGATTTTTACTATTCACGGGAAAGACCTCGGTCAAGCGAACCTGTGCTGATAGTCCCAATATCA
>RFVQ01000079.1 GCA_009922495.1 Chitinophagia bacterium | reverse complement strand
AGTAAAAAAATAGAGGGTGCTGGGGTCTAATTGCAAGGTTGGCAACTGAATATTCCCCTTCGATGAATTGGATATTCCTTCTTCCTTGGCCATGATTATTTTACTCATGCCATTCGTTTGAAATATTCCCGGTCCCGTCACCGAAAAAGTATCAAGATCGAGCGTTGCATTTGGGTTCAGTTGAAGAACATGATAATTTGAATCAAATGGGATATGGCTTTTCAACCTGAGCCTGCCTGCTGAAACCACCAGCTTTCTGAAATTGGCACCCAGTTTCAATTGTCCTTGGGTTTCAATATGACTGGAATCGCCATAAAACCGGAGTTCTCTTCCTGTTGTGTCTGCCAGCGTTGGCTGCCATAGCAATTTGCCATTGACCTGCAGGTTGCCTTTGAGGAGCAAGTTCCCATTGATGGAAAGGTTTAGGGTGCTGCTGTCTGCTATGATCAGGTTGCCGAGAATGCTCAATTCCCCATTGCCCGATCCATTGTATGTTTTTTTGATGGCCAGTCTTGAAGACAGTTGCAGTGTCGGGAATTGTCGGCCTGATACGGATATGATATAACCTCCATTTCCTGGAACATCAAATTCAAATATGCCTTCGGGGTTTACTGTTGTTTCACTCAGCCTGGAAACAAGGAGCGTATTTCCCCTTAGCGTAGCATGCCGGTATATACCCTTGTTCTGTATGATCATCTTGCCTGTCATGTTGATGGAGTTTCCGGAAGTAGCACCTGATTGGTTGATCAAAATACCATAGGGGCCAATGACAAGTGATTGAAATGGATCAACAAGATCCAGCGCGGGCGCCGTCAAATTTTGGGGAGGAATCCAAACCTGAATCGGCGCTGATGATTCGGCTTTGATGGTCAAGCTTTTGATCTTTGTGGTAGCAGTGTCAATGATGCTGATGGTAAAGGCAGCCGTTACATATTGGTGATCGAGTACAACATCATCTGTTGCTGATGGTATTCCATCAGGGAACCAATTCAGTGGATTCTGCCACTTCCCATCGCCGCCTTCCCCATCCCATTTTTTTTGCGACCTGCCCTGCAGGATGCCAACAAACAAAAGCAGTGCGCAAGTCCAAATCCACCTCTTCATGCTCTTCATTTTCCTCCCCGGCAAGTTATTAACAGGCCTTTTAGATGAAAAGGTTTTTTCACCCTGATTTTTCCGTTATTTTCACGGCTTCTTGTAATCTTGCAGAACGAATGATCACGATCATCCAAAAAGAATGGCGCCAGTATTTCAGCGGTTTGCTGGGTTATATCACCATCGGTATATTTCTGTTGATCACAGGCATTGTTGTATTTGTTCTGCCCGATTCGGGAGTGCTCGATACCGGGTATGCATCGCTGGATCCTTTTTTTAGCATCGCTCCCTATGTCATGCTTTTTCTCATTCCTGCCATTACCATGCGCTCTTTCAGTGATGAATACAGAACAGGAACGTTTGAAGTGCTGCGAACCACTCCACTGGAAGTAAGAGGACTGGTATTGGGTAAGTTCATCGCCAGCCTGGGCGTAGCAGCCTTGGCACTGGTATTCACATTCGTCTACCCCTTTTCACTGGCTTATTTGTCAACCGACGGCATCGATGTCGGAGGGATGGCAGGGTCCTATGTCGGACTCCTGATGCTCTGCGCGGTATATGCATCGATTGGTGTTTTTACCAGCAGTCTCCATCAAAATGCTGTTACAGCATTTCTGCTGGGAGCCTTGATCTGTTTTTTGGGTTATTCCGTTTTTGATTCATTGTCGGCCATTGATGGCATTCCGCATGTTGCTTCCTACTATATCGGGCAGGCGGGTATCCTGCAGCATTATCAGAATATCAGCAAGGGATATATCGACAGCCGTGATCTTGTTTACTTCCTCTCAATCATTGTTTTTTTTCTATACCTCACCATCCAACAGGTCAGATCACGCTAAATGAAAAAAACTTTCCATCCTATGCGTCGCTGGGTGCTGCCGTTGTTGGCATTGCTGTTGATCAATGCGCTGGCATCCTATTTTTATGGCGGGATTGATTTGACCGAAGAGAAACGCTTCACCCTTTCTCAGCCCACCAAAGAGATGATTGCCGGTTTGAAGTCGCCCATGACCCTTACCATTTATTTGAAGGGGGATCTGCCGGCAGGTTTCAAACGACTGGGCAATGTTGCCAGTGACATGGCCATGGCATTTAGATCAATCAGTGGGGGTAGGATAGAAGTTGCCTTTGAACGCCCTGGTGAAGGATTGTCAGATTCAGCAAGGGCCATGCTTTTTGATTCGCTCCAACAAATGGGCATCCATCCAACCAATGTTCGTGCTCAGCAACGGGAAGGAGAACAGACCGAGGAAACCCTTGTTTTTCCAGGGGCTATTTTAAAGGGCGAGAATGGACAGGTTGGGATTGATTTTTTGGAGGGACAAAGCAACCTGAATGGCCTTGCATCACTCAACAATGCAGAAGCCCTGATGGAGTACAAGTTGGCCAAGGCAGTGCTGAGCCTGACCAGGGAAAAAATTCCGGTGATCGGATACCTTACCGGAAATGGTGAACCACTTGATCTGCGGGTTTATGATCTGATCGAAAAAGTTGTCAGAAAGGATTATGGGTTTTCAATCTGTCCCATCGATTCAGTCAAAACCATTCCGGCATATTTTGATGCTCTCATGATCGTTCAACCGATGACTGCTTTCACCAACCTGCAAAAAATCAAGATCGATCAATATGTCATGAACGGAGGTAAGTTGATTTGGGCGATGGACAACCTGTTTGCCAATATGGATAGTCTCCAAAGAAGCAGTGGATCCTTTGTTGCGTTTGATTTGGGTCTGGGATTGGATGATATGCTTTTCAAATATGGAGTTCGCATCAACCGGGATCTCTTGCAGGACCTGGAATGCGACAAGGTTCCTTCGGTGATCGGAAACATTGGCGACAAACCCCAGATAGAGCTCCTGCCCTGGCCCTATGCACCCTTGCTCAGGAATGCAGGAGGGCATCCTATTTCCAGAAACCTTGATCATGTGCTTTCATCTTTTCCCCAGACCATCGATACCATTCAATCACCTGGTATCACCAAACAGGTATTATTGGGAAGTTCTGGGTATGCAAGAAGCCTGCAGACACCTGCCTTGGTCGAATGGAGAAGCATCCGAAATGAATCGGATCTAAAGCTTTTCAATCGCTCACAGCTTGCTGTGGCTGTTTTGCTGGAAGGAAAGTTCAGGTCTGCCTTTGCCAACAGGGTAACAAGTGCTGATCAGGAAATACTAGGCGCTCCCTTTCTGTCTTCCGTCAAAGAGGAGAACAGCATGATCGTTGTTTCAGATGCAGACCTGGTGTTGAATGCAGTGAGTCAGCAAGACGGTCCTCTGCCCATGGGCACCAACAGCTATACCCGCCAGCAATTTGCCAACCGGGATTTCATATCCAATTGTCTTTTCTACCTCACCGGAGGCAAGTCCATTGTTGCGGCAAGGGGAAAAACCTATCGCCTTCGCTTGCTTGACAAGGAAGCATTGGACCAAAGAAAAAACTTTTGGAGTCTTTTCAATCTCCTGCTTCCATTGGCGTTCCCAGCGCTTCTGTACTTCATGGTTGGGATGCTGAGAAAACACAAATATGCCAATCCCACTGCTTAAGCCCAAAGGGATTCTATATCTTTGGCGCCTAAGATTTGCATGAACATGACGGTAGACCAGATTACTTATCTCACATTTGGCATAGTACTGCTGGGGGCTTTGATGCTGGACCTGGGATTGATGAGCAAAAAGAACAGTTCCATCAGCATGAAAAAAGCGCTTTGGCAAACCCTTTTCTGGGTTTCTTTGGCCATTGCGTTTTGCCTTTTTCTCTGGTTTGAAAAAACGCCGCTTGTTGCAACCAAGTTTTTCACGGCCTATCTGATGGAATGGTCACTTAGCATTGACAATATTTTTGTCTTCATCCTCATCTTTACCTATTTCAAGGTGAAAGAGTCTGATGCGGGCAGGGCTTTGCTGGTGGGCATCTTACTGGCCATCGTTTTCAGGATCATTTTCATTGCCCTGGGCATTGAACTGATCAACAGGTTTCACTGGATCCTTTACGTTTTTGGATTTTTCCTGCTCTATACCGGCTATCAGCTTTTTTTCAAAAAGGATGAAGCAGAGTTCGATCCGGGGGAGACAAAGGTGTATAAAATCATCAACAAGCTTTTCAGGGTAAGTGCTTTGGAGCCCAATGGGAGGTATTTTATCACCCTGCACGGAAAATTGTATTTCACTACCTTGTCTGTTGTTGTCTTCATGCTGGCTGCTGTTGACGTAGCTTTTGCGTTGGATTCAATACCTACTGTGGTTTCACTGGTCAGGGAAAAGGCTTCCGATGTTTTCAGCGCCGATGATATTTTGGTGATCTATTCGTCGAATATTTTTGCCGTACTGGGCTTGCGCTCTCTTTTCTTTCTTTTAAAAGGGGCTGTGGACAAATTTGATTATTTGCAGCAAGGCATTGCCATCGTCCTCATTTTTATTGGTGTCAAGATGTTGATCGAATTTTTTGGAATCCATATTCATATTGGCATCTCACTGGGTGTGATCGTTGCTTGTTTGGCAGGTTCCATCCTGTATTCCATGAGGACTCAGCGCGAAAAGGCAGTTCCAGAAGATTTATAGGCATGAATCATTTACCGGTTGACGATATCGCTCGGTATACAGGCGCCACAAGGGTGGGCTCCCTTGCAGAGGGAAGTATTTCACATTTGCTTATCGACAGCCGAAAGCTGCTTTTCCCTGAAAGCACACTTTTTTTTGCCATTCGAACAGATCGAGGAGATGGTCATTTGTATGTCGAAGATCTCTATCGAAAGGGGGTTAGGCATTTTGTGGTAGAAAAAATTCCGGAGCTGTCCACCCTGCCCGAAGCGTCTTTTTATCTTACCTCAGATGTGGTGCAGGTATTGCAAAAACTTGCGGCCACTCATCGGATGCAATTTGACATTCCTGTGATTGGCATCACTGGTTCTAATGGTAAAACCATCGTCAAAGAATGGCTCTACCATGTTTTGCATGCAGCCAAAAATATTGTCAGAAGTCCGAGAAGTTATAATTCACAGTTGGGTGTGCCCTTGAGTGTTTGGCAATTGTCACCGGAACATGAGTTGGGTATTTTTGAAGCCGGTGTTTCCAAGAAGGGTGAAATGCAAAACCTCAACAGCATCATCCGGCCTACTATCGGGATCATGACCAATATTGGAGACGCTCATAGCGAAGGTTTTGATTCACTTGCACAGAAGCTGGAAGAAAAATGCAGCTTCTTCGAAGGAGCTGATACAGTGGTTTATTGCAAGGATCACGCAAACATTGATCAGCAATTGAATGCCATGCTGGCTTCAGGGAAGATCAAGCAGCTGCTGTCATGGGGAAAACAACCGGGTGCCAACATACGTTTGTGCCATACAGAAACCAAGGGTGTACAAACCATATTGCATCTAGAAGAGAAGGGTGTTCGCACACAGTTTTCCATCCCCTTTCAGGATCAGGCTGCGATTGAAAATGCCATGCATTGTTATGCCACGGCCCGTTTGCTTGAAATTGATCAGGCATTTTTAAAATCACTGGAAGATCTTCCGCCCCTTCAAATGAGATTGGAACTGAAAGAGGGGCAGCAAGGTTGCACACTCATCAATGACAGCTACAATGCCGATCTTACCGGGGTGGTTTCCGCCATAGAATTCATGGCATTGCAGCAAGAGACCAAGCAACGTACGGTTGTTTTATCAGCCATATCCGGCATCAATGGCTCCCCTTCAGCGGCTTATCAACAAATTGCACGTTTGTTGCAGCTCAAAGGAGTCAGAAAATTATTTGCTGTTGGCAAAGCGTTCTCCGAACACTTGCATTTTTTCAGAGAAGCCGGGATGGAAGTCAGTTTCCATGAAGAAACAGCATTCCTGCTAAAAGATCCTGCCTTGTTATCCCTGAGAAATGAATTGGTATTGATCAAGGGTGCCAGGAAATATGGTTTGGAACAAATAAGCCAACGGTTGGAAAGCAAAAACCATCAAACCCGGTTGGAAGTAGATCTTTCTGCCATCGCATCTAATTTTAATCAGTTCAAGGAAACAATGGGTCCGGATACCAAAATCATGGCGATGGTCAAGGCCTTCTCTTATGGAGCCGGTAGTTTTGAAGTGGCCAATCTCTTGCAATTCTATCATGTAGACCAGATTGCGGTGGCGTATGTAGATGAAGGAGTTGAATTGCGCAAGGCCGGTATCACCGTGCCCATCATGGTCATGAACACAGAATTGCAAGGTTTTCAGTCACTCGTAGACCATAACCTCGAGCCAGAATTGTATTCAATGGAGATCATAGCGGCGTTGCATGCTTATCTCAAGGCTGAGGGGATATCCTTTTTTCCTGTTCACCTGAAGTTGGACACGGGCATGCATCGACTGGGGCTGGATGTTGCCGACTGCACTGTCTTTTTGGAAAAATATGCCCATGCAAGGGAGTTCAGCATAAAATCTGTTTTTACGCATTTGGTGGCAGCAGAAGATCCGGCAAGTGATGATTTTACCCATCAGCAGTTGGATCGCTTTGAACAGATGTGTGGAATGATACAAGCGGGACTGGGCTATCATTTTATCAGGCATGCAGCCAATACGGCTGCTTCTGTCAGGCATCCAAGAGCTGCCTATGAAATGGTTCGGCTGGGCATTGGGATGTATGGAATTGACACGGGCAAGTCGGGTTTGCTCTTGCAGGAATCGGTATCGTTGAAAACAACCATCGCACAGATCAGAAAGGTGGCCAAAGGCGAGTCTGTTGGTTATGGCAGAAAAGCCATTGTAGAACGAGATTCTCTCATTGCCACCATTCGGATCGGATATGCAGATGGATTTCCAAGAACACTGGGCAATGGAAATGGCAGGGTTTGGATCGCAGGCAAAACCTATCCGGTCATTGGCAATGTTTGCATGGACATGACCATGATCGACATTACCGAAAGCAGTGGGATTGGTTTGGAAGAAGAAGTCTTGATATTTGGTCCTGTGCACTCAATCGTTCAGGTAGCCAAAGATGCTGGAACCATTCCATATGAGATCATGACGGGTATCTCACAAAGGGTTCCAAGACTGTATTTGTCGGCTTAGATGGGTTATGGCAGCTACTGCCCTTATCATTATATTTGCAAAAACTGCGGAGCGTGAAGTTCAAACATGTATTGCTCATAACTCTTTTGATCCTCTTTGTTGATCAGGCTGTCAAGATCTATATCAAGACGCATTTTTACATGCAGGAAGAGTTGATCCCTTTCAAATCGATTCCTTGGTTCAGGCTTCATTTTCTCGAGAATGAGGGAATGGCCTATGGCTGGAAGCTTGGAGGCAGTTTTGGTAAGATCGCATTGACCTTGTTTCGGTTGGTTGCGGTAGGATTTGGCACCTATTATATCATGGGGATCCTGAAAAAAGGGTACCATTATGGATACATCATCTGTGTGACCTCCATTTATGCAGGTGCAATTGGCAACTTGATCGACAGTCTTTTTTACGGACTCGCTTTTGAGTTCAGTGATACCTATTCTCAGAACCTGGCAAGGGGTTTCTGGACAGAGGGTTTCATGGGAGGGTATGAAAGTTTCCTGCATGGAAGGGTGGTAGACATGCTTTATTTCCCCATCATTGAAGATGGCGTCTTCCCCAGCTGGTTCCCAATATGGGGAGGGGAGAGTTTTGTATTCTTCCGACCTGTCTTCAATATTGCGGATGCTGCCATCTCCGGAGGTGTATTTGCCATCTTGTTTTTCCAGGGCAAATTTTTTCCTGCTGCAAATGCTTCTACTGCAACAGTGGAGGAAACAAACGACAACTGATCAGCTGCCCCATCCTTCCCGGTCAAGACTCCTGTATTGTATTGCTTCTGCAACATGTTCCAGTTGAATCGAATGGGAAGCAGAAAGATCGGCAATCGTCCTTGAAACTTTCAGGATCCGGTCGTAGGCACGGGCTGAGAGGTTAAGCCGCTGCATTGCTTTTTTCAACAGTTGTTGACTTGCTTCATCCAGGCAACAAATTTTTTTTAATACTGCAGGTCCCATTTGTGCATTGTTGTGAATGCCGGGTGTTTTCCTGAAACGATCGATCTGTATTTCTCTCGCCATGATCACCCTTTGCCGGATAAGACCAGAAGATTCTGATCTGTTGTCAGCGGAAAGGGATGAAAAGCCTACCGGTGTTACTTCCACGTGCAGGTCGATCCTATCCAGCAAAGGCCCTGATATCCTGTTCAAATATTTGCTAACAGAACCCGGGGGACAACTACAGGTTTTCTCAGGATGATTATAGAAGCCGCAGGGACAAGGATTCATGGAAGCCACGAGCATGAAGGCTGCGGGAAAGTCTACTGTTGTTTTGGCTCTTGAGATCGTCACCTTTCTTTCCTCCATGGGTTGTCGCATTACTTCCAGTACCGATCGTTTGAATTCAGGAAGCTCATCCAGGAAAAGAACCCCATGGTGGGCCAATGAGATCTCCCCCGGTTGTGGGGTTGAACCTCCGCCCACCAAGGCAATGTCAGAGATGGAATGGTGGGGATTTCTAAAAGGCCTTTGGGTGATCAGGGAGGCATTTTCTGCATGTTTGCCCGCCACGCTGTGGATCTTGGTACTCTCCAAAGCTTCTTCCATGGTCAATGGAGGAAGAATGGAGGGGAGTCGTTTGGCCAGCATGGTTTTCCCGGCACCGGGCGGACCGATGAGGATTACATTGTGTCCGCCCGATGCCGCGATCTCCAGTGCACGTTTGATATTTTCTTGCCCCTTTACATCCGCAAAATCAATTCCGCTTTGTTGCTCAGTTTGCAGGAATTCATGTTGAAGATCCAATTGGATGGGTTGCTGTGTGCAACCATTCGAAAGAATAAAGGATATCACATCTTTCAGGTGCAGCATGCCATAACAGGATATCTGTTGAACAAGAGCCGCTTCTCTTGCATTCATTTCAGGAAGGATAAAACCCTTGAAACCTTGTTGTGCTGAAGCCATTGCAATGGGCAGTGCACCCCGGATGGGTCTAAGCGCGCCATCCAGGCTCAGTTCGCCCATCATGATAAACTGTTGAAACGATTCTTGTATTTCGATTTGTTCAGAGGCTGCCAGGATCCCGATCGCAATCGGCAGGTCAAAGGCAGTCCCGCTTTTTCTGATATCCGCAGGTGCCAGGTTGATCAGGATGCGGGTTCTGGGCATTTCAAAGCCCAGTGATTTGATGGCGCTTTCCACCCTTTGCAAACTTTCCTTGATCGCGGCATCGGCTAGCCCCACGATGCAGTATTCTTTTCCCTGTGCATTCCAGTTTACTTCTACGGTGATGGTGATGGCATCCACTCCGTGGATCGCACTTCCAAATGTTTTCACAAACATGGCATGAAGGTAGCAGCGGAAGAAAGGAAGTGAAAGTGAAAAGCAACCAGCTTATTGGTTATTAATCTTTTCGCTGGAGGTGAAAATACACGGGGTAGCAATCATTTTCCAATTGTATCCAATAATGCAATGACGCCTTCTTTTTTCAGGATCAGGTATCCCATGCGGTCTTGGCTGATGCCATCCTTTAGTTGATAACTGAAATGCAGTTGTTCTCCTTCGAGGATTGTTTCAAAATATTTGAAACTGATGGAGGGATGTTTTTTGAGTTCTTCACCGATCTCATAGAGATGTGTTGAAAGGATGAATAGTCCGTTTCTGAATTTCACCAATCCTTCGATCACTGCAAGAGAACATTTCATGGCATCCTGAATATTGGTGCCTTTGAACAACTCATCTATCAATACCAGCCAGCGTTTTCCGTCATTGATCCGGGTCAGGGTCTCTTTGATGCGTTTGACTTCATTGAAAAAATAGCTCTCCCCTTTGGTGATGTTGTCTTCTACATTGATGTTGCTGAGTATGCCCTCAAACAAGGTGAGTTCCATTTGTTG
>RFVQ01000078.1 GCA_009922495.1 Chitinophagia bacterium | reverse complement strand
GCTGAAGATGCCATTGCAGCATTGCCTACCTACGACTGGCAGGATGCAGCCTTCAAAACAGGTTCGATCCAGAACTATGAATTCAGCGCTGCCGGCGGTAACGACAGAACCACTTTCCGTTTGTCATCCTCCTACAATCTTCAGGAAGCAGTCATTTCCAAAGCGAACTTCAAAAGGGGTACTGTCAAGCTTGACCTTACCAACAAGGCAACTGACAAGCTCACCTTGAATACCACCATCAATGCCAGTACATTCGATCAGATTGTACCTTTTGCAACCAGTGGTAGCTTTTTGGGTAGCCCAATGTTTGCCGCTGCTACCATTTATCCCTTCAATCCCATCTACAATCCTGATGGAACCTATTTTGGTGTTCCTCCGCAAAACGTTGCCGGTTTATTGAACCAAAACGTAATTGCGGTGAACGAATTCAACAAAGGTTTCAACAGATCCAACCAGTTGGTAGGAAATTTCACTGCCGACTATAAGATCAAACCCTGGTTGAACTACCGCTCTTTCTTTGGACTGGATTATCGCCTGATACAGGGAAGCCGTTACACCGATCCAAGAACTCCGGATGGATTCAACAGGAAAGGTTTGGGACAGGTAGAAAGCGAATGGAACACCAACATCATTTCCACCCAAACCCTGAACTTCAATTTTAATGTGAAGGACAAGCATAAAATTGATGGACTGGTGGGTTATGAGTATAGAAAGGAAAACCAAGAAGCCATAGGCACCACAGCCGAAGGTTTCCCTACTTATCAGTTCACAACCCTGAATACTGCTGCAACTCCTTTATCCGCAACAGAATACTTTACAGGATATAGAAGACAAAGTTTGTTCTCCAATTTGAACTATAACCATGCAGGTAAATATATTCTCAGTGGAATCATGCGCTATGACGGATCTTCCCGTTTTGGTGAAGACTACCGCTATGGTGTTTTCCCTTCCATCAGGGCAGCTTGGAACATCGATGAGGAGAATTTCCTTGCCAACAGTAAATTCTTCAATAGTCTCCGATTCAGGGCCTCTTATGGTATCACAGGAAATGACCAGATCGGCAACTTTGATGGATTGGGATTGTATGGCTCAGCTTCTCCATATTCAAGTTCCCCCGGTATTACCTTCAGCCAGCTGGCCAACCCTGAATTGAGATGGGAGAAAAACAAAACAGCCAACCTGGGTCTGGACTTCTCACTGGCCAACAACAGGATCTTTGGTTCTGTGGAGGCATATGACAAAGTAACAGCAGACCTTTTGCTTTCCCAGCCTGTTCAATTCACAACCGGTTTCTCCAGCATTACAAGGAACGTTGGACAGATCCAGAACAGGGGTATTGAATTGACACTGGGCTTGCAGCCTGTGAAGTCTTTGGTGCCAGGTGGTTTTAACTGGACCAGCACCTTCATCTTTACCTACAACCAGAACAGGGTTAAAAAACTCTATGGTGATCTTGCAGAACTTCCTGGTGACCCAAGCACAAGAGTTGGAAGAGAGTTGGGATCAGTATTTACCCAGCGTTACGCAGGTGTAAATGCTTCCACTGGTCGCCCCATGTGGTATGACTCATTGGGCAACATCACCTACCAGCCTTTGGCCAAGGATCGCGTTTACATTGGCGGTGGTACACAACCGGATTACTGGGGTGGATGGACCAATAACTTCACTTACAAAGGATTCACATTGGATATATTCTTCCAGTATGAATACGGTAAACTTGCGAGCGATGGTCAGGTAAGTTTCATGCTCGAAAATATAGCCCGCTTGAATGCCCTCCAGGAGATTTATGACAACAGGTGGACAACACCCGGACAGATCACCTGGTACCCCAGGATGAATGTGAACGGAGCCGAATCAAAAGGTTCCAGTGCGGGATCTGGAAGCAGACAGATTTTCAAATCAGATTATATCCGTTTGAAAAATGTCACGCTTTCTTATGATGTGAATCCTGAAGTTACCAAGCGCTTGAAGATCAACAATGCCCGCTTCTATGTGCAAGGAACAAACCTCTGGACATATTCTGACTGGTTCAGCTATGACATTGAATTCGTAGGTACATCTACTGGTATCATTCCTCAAACAAGGAATTTCACCGCTGGTGTTCAAATCGGTTTCTAAACCCATAATCATGATGAAAATGAAAAATATACTTTTAAAAACAGGGGTGCTGGCGATCATGATCGCTGCATTCGGCTCATGCCGTGACGCACTTGTCATCCAGCCCCGTCAGTCCATTGACGCTGCTTCTGCTCTTACCTCGAAAGATGGTATCAATGCAGCTGTGGTATCCGTATACTCAAGATTCAAGAGCGCCCGCCTTTATGGCCGCGACTTGATCGCCATCCCAGAAGCACTGTCAGACAATGGCTTTGCTACCAACAAATCTGGTCGTCTTCAACCTGAGGCCAACAATGTATACAGGGCACATTTCACTGATGCGCTCTGGTCTACTTGTTACAATGGCATCAACCAGGCAAATCTTATCTTAGAAGCAGTTCCAGCGGTGAACGCTGCAGGTATTACTGCAGCAGACAAGACTTCCTGGACTGCCCAGATGCAATTCCTCCGCGCATTGTATTATTTCGACCTGGTGAGGGTATATTCCTATATCCCAGGTGCTGTGGTAAGTGCACAGGACAAAGGTGGTGTTCCCATCATCACCAAAGGTGTGAGCAGCTCAACTGATGCATTGGCTTTGCTCCCTTCAAGAGCCCCTGTCGCAGATGTGTATACGCAGATCATCAATGACCTTACTGCTGCAGAGGCTGCACTCACTTTCCCTGGATTGGGTGTGAGTTTTGCCAACAAGGCTGCTGCACAAGCCATGTTGTCTCGCGTTTACCTGTATATGAAAGACTATGCCAATGCAAAGAAATGGGCTGATGCCTGCATCACGTTGGCAGGTAGCAGACTTTCAACTGCAGGTACTTATGTGGCACAATGGAGAGGGTCTACTCACAATGAATCTCTTTTCCAATTGGTATTTGCCACCAATGGTGAAAACATTGGTGTGAATGAGTCTTTGCAAACTTCCTTCACAACACTTACTGCGCCTGGCAATACCTCTGTAACCGGTGGTTTTGGTGACTTGGTCCCTACACTTAGTCTGATGAATGACTTGGGCATTACCTTGAATGGTGGAAACACAACCGCCAACTTTGGTCTTTCCGTTACAGGTTTGACCAGGGGATCAGACGTCAGGGCCCAGCTTTACGAATCAGGTACCACTGGCCGTGGTGCGTCCAAAGTTGAGTGTACCAAATACATTGGAAAAAATGGTTTCATCAACCTGGATAATATCCCCGTCATCAGGATCGCAGAGGTCTATTTGAACAGGGCTGAGGCGATGTCAACTCCTGGCTCTCCTGTTTTCAATCAGACAGCAGCCCTGGCTGATCTCAATGCCATTGCCACCAACCGCGGATTGACAGCCTTCAACCTTACAGGTTCTGCCTTGTACGAAGAAGTACTCAAGCAACGCCGCTTGGAGCTTGCATTTGAAGGACATCGCTTCTTTGACCTGAAACGTTTGGGAAGGGACCTGGTTAAAACTCCTCACTATCTTACGGTAGCTTTCTCCGATGTAAGGATTCTTGCTCCTCTTCCTCAAAGAGAGATTGACGGAAACAAGAATATGGTACAAAACTCTGGATACTAAAATCAAGAATCATGAAAAGATTACAATCATTTATCATAGCAATACTGGCTATCACCCTATTTGATAGCTGTATTAAAAATGAGCTGACTGTGTTCACTACTCCCGTAGTGGAATTCGATGCAGCTTCATGGAATGCCAATGGTGCTGGACTCACCTATCCCATCCTGACCAGGGTACCTGGTTATGGAAGAGCCGCTTCAACAGCTGACCCTTCCCTTACACGTCTGAGTCCAGGAGTGAAAAAGTTCAGGATCAACCTTGTTGGTGCTCAACTTGCCACTGACACAGATGTATTCCTTCTTTTGGGTGCAGGTACAACTGCCGTTGCAGGAAGACACTATGCTGCTCTACCTGCTACCATCAAGATCCCTGCAAAGAGCAGCTTTGGAGAACTCTCTGTTGAGATCCTGAATCCAGGCACCTCCTCTGCAACTGCAGTGGACTTGAACCTCACCCTTTCTGGAGGAAGCAACAATGTCAAAATCTCTGAAAACTACAAGACCATCGGTCTAAGGATATCACAACTCTAATTTGAAGATCATCCATAAAAAAGCGGATCCATTGGATCCGCTTTTTTTATTTCGTCAGTGTTCTTACTTCAACACTTCATCCAATTTCTTTTCCAGATCAGGTCCTCTTAAATCCTTTGCAATTACCATACCGTTAGGATCAATCAAAACATTGAAAGGAATACCCTCGATTCCATATAAAGGAACCACCATGCTGTCCCAAAATTTCAAATCGCTTACATGTTGCCACTGCAATTGGTCTTCCTGAATGGCCTGTAACCAGGATTCTTTTTCCTTGTCCAGTGAAACACCCAAGATAGTAAAGTTCTTTTGGTTGTACTTTTGAAAAGCTGACACTACATTGGGGTTTTCCAACCTGCAGGGACGGCACCAACTGGCCCAAAAATCAACCAGGACATATTTACCGCGCAATGATTTCAAATGAAAAGGTTTACCATTTACATCAGGAAGTGTAAAATCGGGTGCTTCTTTTCCTACCAATCCCTGTGAAGGTTGCGGTTCCATTGCTTTGGCAAAGTCTGACGCCAGTTTTTTAATCTTTTCGGACTCCGGAAAGCGTTTGGCAAGTGACTGCAATACCGGTTGTACCTGATCAGGTGCAGCCAGGTTTCTGGACATCCCCAGTGCATAAATGCCCACAGCAGCTGTTTGAGTAGTATCTGCATAGTCAAGTAAAAATTTTCCTGCTTGGGATACTTGCGCTCGGAACATTTTTTCTGTTGCCACTTTGCTGCTATCCATCTCCTCCCCTTTTGACTGCAAGATTTTGGAAAGAGAATCCAGTCCAACCAATTTGCCATTGAACAGTTTGAGGAGGTTTTTAAATGAGTTGCTGCCAGGGGAACTGATGGTATACGCAGCCGGATCATTCAGATCTGCCTGGATATTCACTTGTTGTTGATCGGGAACAGCCAAAAAGAAAACCTCATTCTTGTCAAGGCGAATCCGATACAATACGGCTTCATCAACTGGCCCACCTTTCAACTCAAAAACGGCATTGCCAGCTTCCGCAAGCACCGTATCCATGGTGACCGGATTGGCATCCATTTCGATCATGTCTAAAAACACAGAACGTTTTTCGGTATTGTTCTGCAAGTTCACCTTGAAGACAACATTGCTGTTTTTTTCTTTACAAGCTGCAAGTGAAAGAAAACCCAGAAATAGCAATGCTTTGAAGGAATGCTTCATGTTATGGCTTTTGATTTAGAATTTCAGTCAATCTTGCTGTTGTGGTTTTGGGATCCGCCTTTCCTTTGGAGATCTTCTTAACTTCCCCAACAAACAACCCGATCAATCCCTTTTTACCTTTTCTGTATTCTTCTACTTTATCGGGCATCGCGGATAATACCTGTTGTACCCATTCATTCACTTCATCTTCCCCTGCATCCTGTATCAGGTCCAATTGGTTGGCAAGTGCAACCGGATCTGTTTTCTCGTCTGTTAGCAACACTGGTAACAATTTTTGAACAGCCACCGAAAATGCCAATTGACCAGTAGATACCATTTCCAGCAGCTTGTTCCAGTTGTCTGGATCAACCTTCAAATCGTTCCATTCGGTCGACGTTTCATTCAGATGGGCCCGAACAGGTCCCAATAAAAAATTGGCCAGGTTCTTTCTATAAACTGTGGCAAGGGCCAATCGATCGAACAGATCACTCAAAGACCTGTCCTCTGCCAATTGCGCTGCATCATAGACAGGCAGTCCATATGCATGAGCATAGCGCATCACCCTTTCTTCTGGCATTTCAGGCAATGATTGCCTTATTTGCTCAATAAAATCATCGGTAAAGGAAAAAGGTGCAAGGTCCGGCTCTGGAAAATAACGATAATCTTCTGCATCTTCTTTGACCCTGATGGAGAAAGTGATGCCCCTATCGGCATCATAACTTCGTGTTTCCTGCACAATAGTGCCACCAGATGCTGTGATAGCAATGAGTCGCTCCACTTCCAATTCCACAGCATGTTTCAGGTGCTTGATAGAATTCAGGTTTTTGACTTCTACCCTTGTCCCCAATTTTGTTTCGCCCCTGGGTCTGATGGAGACATTGGCATCACATCGCAAACTTCCCTCTTCCATGTTTCCGTCGCAAATACCAATCCATCTCACCAGTTTTCTGATCTTGGTCAGGTACGCTGCTGCTTCTTCGGCCGAATGCAGATCGGGTTCTGAAACAATTTCAATCAAGGGAACACCGGCACGATTGTAATCCAGCAGACTGAGCGACTCATGCTGGTCATGAATGCTTTTTCCTGCATCTTCTTCAAGATGAATTCTTGTCAATTTTATATCGCGTGAACCTTCTGGTGTAGCAATACTAACATAGCCTCCCTCGCAAATGGGAGTGGTGTGTTGAGAAATCTGATACCCTTTGGGAAGATCCGGGTAGAAATAATTCTTTCGGGCAAAATAATTATAACGGGCGATAGCAGCATGACAAACCAATCCCATTTTGATGGCATGAACAATAGCCTCCTTGTTCATCATGGGAAGAGTCCCAGGATGCCCCAACGTAATAGGACTGACATGTGTATTGGGTTCACTACCAAAGGAAGCATCATCTGCGGCAAAAAGTTTTGTTCGGGTATTCAACTGGGCATGCACCTCCAGTCCAATGACAACCTCATACTTCATATCCTGCTTGTTCACCATGTTTACCGAAACATTTAAACCAGTATAGCCCTAACTTCCTGAATGGCTCTCTCCATACCGGAAATATCCTGTCCTCCTGCAGTAGCCAATGTTTTTTGTCCCCCGCCACCCCCTTTGATATGGGAAGCGATACATGTTTTTACAATGTTAACTGCATCCATTGCTTTTTCAGCTGCCAATGGATCCGCCAAACCAACGGCCATTGAAGGTTTCCCACCAATATTGGCTGCCAACACCACGACTGCTCTCTCATGCGAAGTTCTAAGGTCATTGCACAGCTTCTTGAGACCATCAGCCGATCCAACGGAAGTGACGGCGCCGATGAAATGAAATCCGCCCAAGGCTTCTGCCTTGCTTTCCAATTCAAGTTTGAGATAACCATTGAGCTTGTTTTCCAACTGTTCTGTTTGCTTGCGCAACAATGTCAGTTCTTCAGCCTGTTGTTCAAGGGACCTGATCAAGTCTCTTGGTTGTTTCATGAGCTGATGGATATTTTTGATCAGTTGCTGTTCCTCTTCATGCTTGGCCTCAAACGCAGATCCACAGATCGCTTCAATCCTGCGCACACCGGCTGCTACACCCGATTCGGCTGTGATCATGCACTGTCCGAGTTCTCCTGTTTGTCCCACATGTGTTCCGCCACAGAGTTCAATGGAGTAATTCGGGTCAATGGTCACCACCCTAACAGTATCACCATATTTCTCTCCGAACAGTGCCATGGCACCCAATTGAATGGCTTCTTCCTTGGGCATTTCGCGGATTACAACAGGAATATTTTGGCGAATCCTGGCATTGACAATTGTTGTCACTCCCTTGATCTCTTCATCGGTCATCTTGGCGAAATGAGAGAAATCAAAACGCATACCCTGTGATGATACCATCGATCCTTTTTGTGCCACGTGCGTTCCCAATACCTGACGCAATGCGGCATGCAGGAGATGGGTAAGCGTATGGTGTTCGGTGATCGCCTTTCTTCTTTCTGCATCCACCTTGGCCAAGACCGCTGTATCCTTGATCTCGGGTAATTCTGCCACGGTATGCACGATCAGGTCATTTTCCTTTCTTGTATTCAATACCGGAACAATGTGATCGCCCAATGCAATGGTACCGGTATCTCCTACCTGTCCTCCACTTTCCGCATAAAAAGGGGTTTCTTCCAACACTACCTGCACCTGTGTTTGTCCCTTTGCCGAAATCTTTCTGTACCGCAGCAATCGGGTGGAATGTTCCATTTTTTCATAGCCAACAAAAGACTTTGATCCACTGTTGGACTTGGACAATTCAACCCAGTCTTCTACATCAGCAGCCGTTGCAGCCCGGCTTCTGTTCTTTTGAACCTGCATCTCTCTTTCAAACCCTGCTTCGTCAACACTGATTCCTTGTTCCTGTGCGATCAACCTTGTGAGGTCAATGGGAAATCCATAGGTATCATACAATTCGAAAGCTGCAGTGCCATCAATTGTTCCGCTTGCCTTTGCAACCTGGATGGTGTCTTCGATTTTCTTCAGTCCCTTGCCCAGTGTGCGCAGGAAAGTTTCTTCTTCCTCTTTCACGACCTTGGCAACAAAATTGAGTTGGGCATGCAACTCCGGAAAGATAGTCCTGAACTGTTCAGCAAGCCCAGGCAAGAGCAGGTGCAAGAGGGGTTCTTTGACGTCGAGATAAGAATAGTAATAACGAACAGCGCGGCGAAGAATCCTGCGGATCACATAACCGGCACCTGTGTTGGAAGGCAGCTGTCCATCGGCAATGGTAAAAGCGATGGCGCGCACATGATCGGCCAGTACCCTAAAGGCTACGTCTTGCCTGGAGTCACCTGCTGTATATTTTTTTCCTGCAATCTCTTCTGTCTTCTGAATAGAGCCCGAAAAAATATCGGTATCATAATTAGAGGTCTTGCCCTGTAATACCCTGACCAGTCTTTCCAATCCCATTCCCGTATCCACATGGGTCTCCGCCAATGGCTGCAACGAACCATCCTTCATCCTGTTGTATTGGATGAATACATTGTTCCAGATCTCGATGACCTGGGGATGGTCTTTGTTGACCAGCAGGTGTCCTGGTATCTTTTTCCTTTCCTCATCAGGCCTGCAATCAACATGAATCTCACTGCAGGGGCCGCAGGGGCCGGTATCTCCCATCTCCCAAAAATTATCCTTCTTGTTTCCAAATACAATATGGTCATCCGGGAGAATGGTTTTCCAAACCGCAAGGGCTATTTTGGAAGCAGGTATATTCTCTTTTTCATCCCCTTCAAAAACAGTTGCGTAGAGCCTGTCTTTGTCGATTTTATAAACTTCAGTCAACAGCTCCCAGCTCCAGCTGATGGCTTCTTTTTTAAAATAATCCCCAAAGCTCCAGTTGCCCAGCATTTCAAACATGGTATGATGGTAGGTATCCACGCCCACTTCTTCCAAATCATTGTGCTTGCCACTGACCCTGAGACATTTCTGTGTATCAACAGCCCTTTTGAACGGCGCCATCTTGTTACCCAGGAAATAATCCTTGAACTGGTTCATGCCTGCATTGGTGAACAACAGGGTTGGATCATCTTTCAATACGATGGGGGCTGATGGCACGATCTGATGACCCTTGCCTTCAAAAAACTTCAGAAAACCTTCTCTTATCTCTGCTGCTGTCATTTTAAACCTTTTATAAGAATCCGTCAGCCACCAATGGGTTATATTTGCAACCGATGGCCGAACCGCAAAAATACATCATTTAAACATGTTCAGCAGGTGAAGAGGATTCGTTACTACTACAATACCAACACGCTGAGATATGAGAAACAGATCGTACCCCTACGGGTAACCCTGTTGCGGATACTGGCATTTGTCTCCACCGCCATCGTAACGGGTCTGATCATTGTGGCCATTGCTTTTCGCTTCCTGGACTCCCCCAAAGAGAAACTGCTCAGGGTGCAACTGGAAAGAGCCGAAGAGACCAACAAAATTTATGCGAGCAGATACCAGGATATTGAGGAAAGGCTGAAGCAGCTGGAGGATCGCGACAATGAAGTGTATCGCTCTGTTTTTGAAGCAAACCCCATCCCGGACAGCGCCCGTGCCAAACGCCTGGAACAAAGGAAAGACCTTCAGGTACTGGCAAGGATGGAAAATACAGAGATGGCAGCTGGCATTCTCCATTCCCTCAATGAACTCTATAACAGGATTGGCGCTCAGGAAGCCTCTTACAA
>RFVQ01000077.1 GCA_009922495.1 Chitinophagia bacterium | reverse complement strand
AAAAGTGATGATGGGAACCCACAAGCTTACCGATTTCAGCTTTGAAAAGAAACTGGACGGCTTCGCCATCAAAGAACCTGTTTTCAGTTTTGATAAATTCCCAGGTGTGAACAAAGAACTGGGGCCAGAAATGAAATCAACCGGTGAGGCAATACGATTTGTAAAGGACCTGAGAGATCCTTATTTCAGGACGCTTTACAAAGAAAGAAGTATGCACCTCAGCAAGTAAACCCTTGCCCCTCAAAACGGTCCAATCATTAAAATTCTCCAATGAGGCATTTCCGATCATGGATGGGGTTGATGTTGATTTTTGTGTGGGGGTCTCTGGCAGGACAAGCACAAGAAAAAGTACTGAGAGGCTTTGTCAAAGATGATCATTCAGATGAGCCCATACCCTTTGCCAGCATTGGTTTTTCAGGGAGCAAAGTAGGACGACTAAGCGACTCTTCCGGAAAATTTGTCTTTCATTTTAGCAAATGGCCCTCCGATACATTGCTGGTTACCTATGCAGGTTTTGAAGAGATGAGGATAGCCCTTGACACAGCAAGGCCCATCATCGAATTGGTTATCAAGTTGCAGCGAAAACGCCAAGTGGAAGGTGTTGTGGTAAAAAGCAAACTGGGTCGTGGCATCCTGCTTTGGAGAAAGATTGTGAAGAACAAGGTCCGCAACGACCGCAGACAGTTTGATCGTTTCGGATATGAATTGTACAATAAAATGGAAATTGACCTGAACAATGTCAATGCCGAAAAAATGCAGAAAGGCATCCTGCCGCCCAAGCCTTTCAAATTTATACTCAACAATATCGATACCCTATCAGAAGAAAAACCGATTCTTCCCATTTACCTGATAGAAACCCTCTCAGATTATTATGTACAACAGAATCCTCACAAAACAAGAGAGATCGTCAAGGCCAGCAAATCAATTGGTTTGAAAAACGAAAGTGTCACAAAATTCCTGGGGGGAACCTACCAAAACATCAATGTTTACAAGAATTTCATTCCAGTCTTTGACAAGGATTTTGTGAGTCCCATCAGCGACGATGGAGACCTCTATTACAACTACCGTGTGCCGGACACTCAATATATTGGCGGCAAGAGGATCTTTCATCTCGTATTTCAGCCCAAAAGAAAAGGAACCAATACTTTTCATGGTGATGCCTGGATCGTAGATTCCAGCTTTGCAGTTCAAAAAATGAACCTGCAGGTATCCGATGGATCAAATGTAAATTTCATCGAAAAGCTCAGCCTGGTGCAGGAATACCAACTGGTAAAAGACAGCATTTGGTTCCTCGCAAAGGACAAATTCATTGCCAACATCCGGCTTACCGGCCCCAATAACCTCAGCCTCATCGGTAGAAAAACAACTACCTATGATAAGATACGCATCAAGGAGGATGGGCCTCCTCTTAGCATGGACGAGGACTTTGTCAATGACAAAAGAGTCGAGATAATTCAGCTCTCCGACAGTGCCATGGACAGAACATCCTCCTACTGGAACAAAAACAGACATGAAGACTTGAGTGCAAATGAGCATAATTTTTATCGCATGGCTGATACGTTGTTGAAAATGCCGGCATTTGAAAAATATTCCGAATGGCTGAAATTCATTGGGACAGGTTATCGCCTCGTTGGCAACTACGAGATCGGTCCCTGGATGAATTGGATCAGTGGAAACATCTATGAGGGGCTGCGATTGCGGTTTGATCTGGGCACCAACTACCGTTTCAACAAGAATGTTTATTTGTCATCTTATTTGGCCTATGGCACCAAAGACCAAAAGGTAAAAGGAAAACTGGAAGCACTTTTCATGTTGGGGAAAGACCCCAGAAGCAGCATCAGGCTTTTGTACAAAAAGGATATGGATTATGGTCAAACCTATTTCGATGAGATCGGTTATGACAACCTGTTTGCCCTGACATCCCGCAAGACAGCTGTGCCGATCAAACTGATTCGAATAGAACAACAGAAGGTTGAATACTTCAAGGAGTGGAGAACCGGCTTATCACTCACAACAAGCTTGCACAGAAAAATATACGATCCAATTCAAAACCTGCCCCTGAAAAATGACTTTTCAGTTACAGACAACGCAGGAAATTTCAATGATTTTCAATTCAACATCAAACTTCGCTTTGCCTATCTAGAAAGATTTTTGCAGGATGATTTCTTCAGAACCAGCCTGGGCAGTGACTATCCTGTAACAGAATTGTATTTCTCCAAGGGGGTCAAAGGAATTTTCAACAGCGGATACAGTTACTCAAAATTAACCTTTAGCATCAGCGATTATCTCAAGGTGCCCCCATTGGGAAACATCTATTATAATTTCTATGCAGGCAGGGTCAATGGAAGACTGCCGTATATGCTCCTGAACATTGCTCCCGGCAATGAGATTTATTATTACAATAAATATGCCTTCAATCTGATGAACCGGTTCGAATATATTTTTGATCGCTACACCGGGCTTAACATAGAACACAACATAGGAAGCGGTATTTTCCGAATCCTCCCGCAAAAAAAATACCTCAAATTAAGACAGTTCTGGAATGCCAAAATGATGTGGGGCAGTATCAATGCAGAGAACAGTGCATTGAACATCCAACAGGACTTTCCTTTCACCAGCCTCAATGGTAAAACCTATTTGGAGCTGGGAACCGGTATTGACAACATATTGCGTTTCTTCAGGGTCGATCTGGTTTGGAGGGTCGCCCCCCAACCCTTGCCGGTAGAGGGCTACAAGCGATTTGGCGTTTTCGGAAGCTTTCGTTTTTCTTTTTAGTCTCAGTCTTTATGGCTGATGGCATCACAGGCAGAAAGGATGATCCCTACTGCCTTCTCTATCTCTTTTTCCGCAATTGTCAATGGAGGTGCCAGCCGCATGCAATTGGAAGCAAACAAAAACCAGTCGGTGAACACTCCCCTGCGAATGCATTCATCAATCACAGCCTTGTTGATCTCCCAGGATGGAAACTCAATGGCCATCAGCAAGCCTGCAGAACGGAATGAATTGATCAGCGGGTGAACCAGTGTTTTTTGGAAGAGGGATGCTTTCCGGTCAACATCGTTTATCAGATTTTCTTTCAGCAAAACATCCAGTGCCGCTTCCCCTGCTGCACAACAAACCGGATGTCCTCCAAAAGTGGTGATATGCCCCAATACCGGATTGTTGGTAAAGGCATCCATCTTTTCTTTTGAGGAAACGAAAGCACCCAATGGCATGCCTCCCCCCAACGCTTTTCCCAAAAGCAAAATATCGGGCACGATCCCAAACTGCTCAAATGCAAACAAACTGCCCGTTCTTCCAAATCCGGTTTGGATTTCATCCAGGATCAACATGGTTCCTGTTTCAGTGCAACGATCTCTCAGCGCCTGCATCCAATTACGGTCAGGAACCACCACGCCTCTTTCCGCCTGAATGGGTTCGGCTATCACACATGCCACCGTTTCATCAATCCTCTTAAGGTCTTCGGGAAGGTTGTGTTGAAGATGCATGATGCCTGGCAGCAAGGGCCTGAAGGCATTGCGCCAATATTCGCTGCCCATCACACTCAAAGCCCCTTGTGTAGAGCCATGGTAGGATTCATGAAAGGCTGCGATCTGTGTTCTTCCGGTGAGGCGTTTGGCCAGCTTCATGGCACCTTCTGTTGCCTCAGTGCCGGAGGATGTAAAGTAAACGGAGTCCAGCCCGCTTGGCAACAATCCAGCCAGCTTTTGGGCATACGTCACCTGCGGTGATTCGATCAATTCACCATACACCATCAAATGCATGTATTGCGAAGCCTGGGAAGAAACCGCTTCCACCACATTAGGATGACAATGGCCAATGTTGCATACACTGATGCCACCAATGAGGTCGATATACTCTTTGCCTGCTGCATCCCACATCTTGCAGCCACGGGCTTTGACCATTTCAATGGCAAGAGGTGCATCGGAGGTTTGTCCCACATGACGAAGAAAAAGCTCGCGCTGGTTCATGAAACAAAGTTCACGCAATATGAATTAACTTCAAGAAAAAAAATGGCACTCATCTTACCTGTGAAAGGCGTTGCACCGCAGATTGGCAACGATAATTTTCTTGCCCCCAATGCAACCATTGTGGGGGATGTGATCACCGGAGAAGGATGCAGCATCTGGTTCAATGCCGTTGTGCGAGGGGATGTCAATGCGATCAGGATTGGAAACAAGGTGAACATACAGGACAATGCCACCATCCATTGTACGTATGAAAAAAATGCTACCACCATTGGCAACAATGTCAGCATCGGCCATAACGCAATTGTTCATGGCTGCACAATACAAGACAATGTATTGATCGGAATGGGCTCCATCGTGATGGACAGGGCAGTAATCGGCAGCAATTCAATCATTGCAGCCGGGGCAGTGGTTTTGGAAGGAACACAGGTGGAGCCGGGTTCTATTTATGCTGGGGTACCGGCCAAAAAAGTGAAAGAGATCTCACCTGAAAAATCCAAGGGAGAAATTGAAAGAATTGCCAACAACTATAGCCTCTATAGCAGTTGGTTCAAATAAAGATCATGCAGAAAAAAATCATTTTTTGTTATGCAATGGCTGGATTGTTCCTGCTAGGGATTTCCGCTTGTGCCAGAAAGGTAGGTTGTCCAAGCAACGGTAAAAATGTAGGGGCAGAAAGACTCCTTTCCGGAGAAAAACTGCCCAAGGCAAAAAAATTCAAAAGCTGATCACCAGGAAGTCTTTTCTTCGATGCTGTCTAGAATGGTGCAGTAACTGATGTACCGGTCTTCATGAATTTTCCCATCCATGACGCCTTGCTTGATGGCACAGCCGGGTTCGTTCATGTGCATGCAATTGTTGAACTGACAGTCATTCAGCAATGCTCTCATTTCGGGATAATAATGCGACAATTCATCTTTGCTGATATCGGCAATAGCAAATTCACGCATACCCGGCGTATCGATGAGTTTTCCGCCATTGGGCAGATCATACATTTCGGCAAAAGTGGTGGTATGCATCCCTTTGCCACTCCATTCGCTCACTTCGTTTGTCCGTATATTGGCATCCCCCAGTATCTCATTGATCAGACTTGATTTGCCCACACCGGAGTGACCACTTAACAATGTCACCTTGGATTGCAGTTTTTTTCTCAGCAACTCCATCCCGGTAGCATCCTTCACAGACGTGAGCAACACTTCATAGCCAACGGAGGCATACATTGATTTTCTTTCTTCCAACACATCCATCTCCTTGGGACCATAAATATCGGCCTTGTTGAAAACGATGATTGCCGGGATGTGGAATGCTTCGCAGGTCACAAGGAACCGGTCGATAAAGCCAATCGATGTCTTGGGATCCTTGATCGTTGCAACCAAAAGCGACTGATCCATGTTAGAGGCGACGATATGGTGCAATCTTCTGTTGGAAGGAGAAACCCTGTTGACATAATTTTTCCTGGGTTCCAGGCCGGTGATCATCACCCTTTTTTCTGCAGCATCTTCGATTTCAAATTCAACCTCATCGCCTACTGCAATCGGGTTGGTGGAAGTGATGCCATCGATCTTGAATTTTCCTTTCAATCTTGCATTGAATACTTCACCCTCAGGGTTTTTCACCACATACCAGCTACCGGTTGATTTGTATACAGTCCCTTTCATGAGAGGTATTTGGCTACAATCGGCAAACGGCGACCCACACCAAAGGCCTTGGTACTTACACGAATGATGGGACAAAACTGGTTGCGCTTGTATTCATTGGCATTGACCAGTCGAAGGGCCCTCTTCACCAATGCTTCCTCAAATCCCATGGAGAGGATCTCAGCAGGACCTTTGCGGCGTTCAATATACAGATACAAGATCCGGTCCAATAAATCGTACTCAGGCAAAGAATCGCTGTCTTTTTGGTTGGGCCTTAATTCTGCGGAAGGTGCCTTGACCAATATGTTATGCGGGATGACCTCTCCATGGAGGTTGAGGAATTCTGCCAACGCATAGACCTGCGTTTTGTAGAGATCGCCTATGACACTCAAACCACCGGCCATGTCGCCATACAAGGTTCCGTAACCGGTTGCCAGTTCACTTTTGTTAGAAGTATTCAGCAAAACATACCCGAACTTGTTGGCAATGGCCATGAGAAGATTGCCACGTGTCCGACTTTGGATATTCTCTTCTGCAATGCCAAAGGCAGTTCCCTTGAACAATGGATCAAGACTGGTTAGAAAAGTCTCATAAACGGATTGTATCGGAACAATATGATATGGATTGCCAAGGTTTAGGCTCAATTGTTTTGCGTCATCAACACTGTGCTCACTGGAAAACCCGGATGGCATGAGAATGGCGGTAACATTGTCCTTGCCAAGGGCCTCACAGGCAAGTGTGAGCACTACAGCAGAATCTATCCCTCCACTGCTTCCCAAAATGGCTTTGGCAAAACCCATTTTTTGGAAATAATCACGAATACCCAAAACAAGGGCCTCCCTGATCTGTGCAATATTGTGTGTATTGGTGAGCTGGTTGAGAATGGCAGCGGGATCATCTGCCTTTGCAACCCTCATATCTGCTCCCATGGATAAAGTACTGGCCGACACAGGTACTTCAGCCTTTTTTTCCAATTCATGCAGGTCAATCAGAAAAAAATCTTCAGTGAAATATTTCATTTCATGAAAGAGCGAGCCATCCTTTCGATAGACAAGACTTCCCCCATCGAAGACAATTTCAGTTTGTGAACCAACAGCATTGCAATAGATCATGGGCATCCCATACTTTTCTACATTCAACCTCACCACTTCTTTTCGGTCTTCGTCATGATCATAATCAAAGGGGGATGCCGAGATATTGACCATGATGTCTGGCGACTGCTTCATCAGCTCATCCATTGGACAGATCCGGTACAATGGATTATCCCCCAAGTTCCAGATGTCTTCGCAAATGGTCAATGCTATTCGCCTGCCTTTGAAAGGAATCACGTTCCAATCGTAGGCAGGCTCGAAATACCGGTATTCATCAAAAACATCATAGTTGGGAAGCAATGTTTTATGGACCACCCCTTCGATTTTTCCTTCGTGCAACAACAAGGCAGCGTTGAACAAATCTTTCCCTTCTTTCTTCGGATTGCGGATTGGCGCACCTATCACGATTCCAATACCATGCGATGCTGCTGCGATCTCCTCAACGACTTTTTCAGTTTTTCTGATAAAATCCTCAAACTCCAAAAAATCACGAGGATCTTATCCCGGTTGAGGTCAAAATTTCCCACATGATAATTCTGCTGTGCGATGGCCACTTTCATGGCGCAAAATTGAGGAATAAACGTGAATTAAATTCAAAAACGAGGTGAATAGATGCTCAGCTTGATAGATTCACATAATTTTGGCAGTCAAAATCGCTCATATGCATAGAATCAATAGCTATTTTTCCTGTTCCTTTTTGGCAGCCGTCATGCTCACTGTTTTTTCATGCAATGGAAATAAACAAAAGCCTGACGTTAGCAACATCCCTGTTAAACTGGAAACCGTTCGATTTGAAAAGGATTTCTTCAGATTGGATACCAATCATTTTGAACAAAGCATTGATTCGCTCCGCGAAAAGCACCATGATTTTTTCAATGACTTTGTATGGAAGATCCTTGCATTGGAAGGAACCGATACCGCTAAATGGGATGATGTGATCAAACAATTTTATGCTGATTACAAACCCATCTATGATTCAACAGTAAAACTCGATCAGGACATCGAGAAGGCCAAAAAGAAATTGGAAACATCTCTCCGGTATGTAAAATATTATTTTCCTTCCTACAAGTTACCTGAACAATTCATCACTTTCATCGCGCCAATGGATGCCTTTGCCTACAGTGAGACGGGAGGATCAGGTGAGATTCTTACCCAATTTGGCATAGGGGCTGGTCTGCAATTGCACCTGGGAGCCCAATCGACCATATACAAGAGCGAAGCCGGCCTGCAGCTTTATCCGGAATATATTTCTAGAAAATTCAATACGGCTGAAATTCCTTGCAATGCCATGAGGGTTGTGATTGATGACATTCTACCGCCATTGAAGCCAGGGGGAACCCTGCTTGATATCACAGTGGATCATGGCAAAAGAATGTATTTGCTGGACCTGTTCATGCCGGATGAAAAAGAGGAAATAAAATTGGGCTATACATCCGCTCAATTGAAAGCAATGAAAGAGAATGAGGGGTTTGTCTGGAATTATTTTACAGAAAACAACCTGCTCTATGAAGCCGATTTGCTGAAGATCAGGTCTTTTGTCAGCGATGGCCCCTCCACTTCAGAATTTGGACTGGGCTCACCCAGCTATGTATCCCTTTTTGTTGGGAAGAAGATCATTGATGCCTACATGGAAAAAAAATCTGAAACCAGCCTTTCGGAGCTGCTGTCAACGGATGCTAAAAAAATTCTTTCCGTATCAGGCTACAAGCCCAGGTGACCAGGGTTTCTTCCCATCTGGTGCATGAACCGGACATGTGAAGCAATGGCTGCCCTCGTGGTAGGAAAATAGATATAGTTTAGGTCAAATTTTTCGCAGGTTTCCCTTACAATTTTGCTGATGGCAGGATAGTGAATATGGCTGATCCTGGGAAAAAGGTGATGTTCGATCTGATAATTCAATCCCCCCACAAACCAGGTGATGACCTTATTCGAAAAAGCGAAATTGGCGGTGGTCTTGACCTGATGGATGGCCCACTCATTTTCGATTTTTACAGGATCCACTCCTGCCGCCTCAAATTCTGCATGTTCCACCACATGGGCCAATTGGAACACCACTGCCAACGTCATGCCCAGTGTAAACTGACTGATCAGAAAACCAACCAACCAGGCTTTCCAACCCAATAGTGCAATCGGGATGATGATGTAAACCACGATAAAGAAGATCTTTCCGAACCAGAAAATAAGATGCTCTTTGACATCCATTTTCTTGAGGGGTGTCGTATATACTTTCTTGGAAAAATACTTGATATAATCCATGAAGAACATGAACAAAGAAGTGAACCCATAAAGAAGGAACATGTAAATGCTTTGAAACCTGTGCATGGGTTTCCAGGGTTGTGAAGAACACTGGCGCATGAAAGGCATGTTGTTGATATCATCATCCACCCCATCCACATTGGTATAGGTATGGTGTATGATATTGTGCTTCAATTTCCAAAGAAAGGCATTGCCACCCAAAATATTGTTGGTCAAACCAAAAATCTCATTAACCCAGTTGCGTGTTGAAAAACTTCCATGACAAGCATCGTGCATCACATTGAAACCTATGGCGGCCATGTTCAATCCAAATACAAACCAAAGCAAAGAGGAAAGGGCCCAGTGCATTGGCACCAGCATCAACACGAGGTAGGTAAGGATGGCTGCAGGTATCAGCACCATTGTCTTTCCGTATAACCTCCAGTTGCCAGTTTTCTTTAAACCATTTCTTTCAAAGTATGCATCCACCTCTTCCTTCAGCGCATTGAAAAACACTTTGTTCTTGTTATTGAACGTAACCTTGTAGCCCATAAAATTGCCTTAACGATTGATGGTCGAAGTTAGTGCATCCTTGTTTAGCAGCATCAATTTCTTTTACAAGGCGCCTCCATTTGAAAGACGGGTATTTTAACTTGAAAACGTTGTTTGGTCATGACATTTTCCATCAGATAACTCCCATACATTTTGCCCAGTTCTGATTTCAGGTTGCAACCGGAAATATATTGATACTGCTCACCGGGTGAAATCACAGGCTGCACACCAATGACTCCCTCCCCTTCCACTTCTTTTTTCTCTGTATTGCTATCAATGATGAACCATTGTCTTCTCAACAATTGAATGGGAAATAAATTGTTGTTTTGAATAGAGATTTTATACGCGAACATGTATTCCCCCTGGATAGGATTGGAATAATCTGGTTGGTAGAATTGTTCTACGGAGATCATGACACCTTCCGTTACCTTGAAAACCATTGTAGCGCTTTTGTCAAATATAAAAATTATACAATTCAAAAAATCCGTTGTATAAATTTTGTACATTCATGCTATAACTTTCTACAACAAAACGATTCATATGAAAAGTATTTTCAGTCTTTCCCTGCTACTCTTTATAGCCAATGCCGGTTTTGCACAAGGACGCACCGGTGATCCCAAACTCACGGAGATATGGACACCCGTGCCATCTGTTGTCAAACCGGGTGCAACTGCACAGGATGCCCCTTCAGATGCCATTGTCC
>RFVQ01000076.1 GCA_009922495.1 Chitinophagia bacterium | reverse complement strand
CATAATGACCGATACCTTCCACTACCCCTTTGACCAGGTGTTGTGTCTGAGCATCTTTGATATTGCCGAACCTCAGGGAATTCAGGGCCGCAATCGGTCTTGCCCCCATGGTAAAAATATCGCGGTGAATCCCTCCAACACCTGTTGCAGCCCCTTGAAAGGGTTCAATGGCCGAGGGATGGTTATGAGATTCAATTTTAAATACAACACCATATCCCTCCCCGATATCTGCCAATCCTGCATTTTCTTCTCCCGCTTTAACCAAGAGCTTGCTGCCATCGCGGGGCAATGTCTTCAGCCACTTGATAGAATTCTTGTAACTGCAATGCTCACTCCACATGACTGAATAGGCAGCGAGTTCGTTGAAGTTGGGGGTTCTGCCCAAAATCTGTTTGATCAGTTCAAATTCTTCCGGAAGAAGGCGCAGCTGCTTGGCTGTTTCAACAGTTGTTTCCATGTGTTATGATAAGAGTGGCAAAGGTAAAAAAAACTACCAAGCGAATGGGGATGAAACAGCAAACGTGCATAACTAGTTACCAGCTTCCCTGCTTTTTTTCGGAGATTTGGGCTTCTAAAAAGATATTTATGCAATCACTGCGTTTCAAAGCGATTGACAACCTTACCAGTGCAAAGGATGAGGTCACGGTAAACAGTCCGGCTAAAATTACCGCCATCTTTGGTGAAAATGTTTTCACCCTTCAAGCGGCAAGAGAGCATTTGAGTGACGATGCCTTTAAAAGCCTCAACAGTTCCATCAAATCGGGACAAAAAATAGACAGGAGTTTGGCCAATCAGGTTGCAGCTGGCATGAGACATTGGGCTCAATCCAAGGGCGTAACACACTATACCCACTGGTTTCAACCCCTGACGGGAACATCTGCTGAAAAGCACGATTCCTTCTTTACCCTGAAATCTGACGGATCACCCATCGAGGAGTTCGATGGCAATGCCCTGACCCAACAAGAGCCAGATGCCTCTTCCTTCCCCAGCGGTGGGATTCGTGCAACCTTTGAAGCGCGCGGTTATACGGCATGGGACCCCACTTCACCTGCCTTCATCATGAACATCGGACAGGGACATACCCTCTGCATCCCTACCATTTTTGTTTCCTATACCGGTGAGTGCCTTGACTACAAAGCCCCTCTGCTGAAATCCATCGAAGCACTGAACAAAGCAGCAGTTGATGTTTGCCATTTTTTTGACAAGAATGTTGGCAAAGTGACCGCGACATTGGGTTGGGAACAAGAGTATTTTGTTATCGATGAGGGACTGGCCAATGCTCGACCGGACATCATCATGACCGGAAGAACCGTTTTCGGACATTCACCTGCAAAGGGACAACAGCTGGAAGACCATTATTTTGGTTCTATCCCAGAGCGTGTGTATGCCTTCATGAGAGACTTTGAACATGAGTCTTATAAACTGGGCATCCCCTTGCGCACTAGACACAATGAAGTGGCTCCAGCACAGTTCGAATGTGCCCCTATTTTTGAAGAGTTGAATTTGGCAGTCGACCACAATACCTTGCTGATGGATGTCATGGCGCGTGTGGCCAAACGCCACAGACTCCGCGTCTTGCTGCACGAAAAACCATTCGCGGGTATCAATGGCAGCGGCAAGCACAACAACTGGAGCATGGCTACCGACACAGGCGTAAACCTGCTTGCTCCCGGTAAGACCCCCAAGACCAACTTCATGTTCCTGGCATTTTTTGTGAATACGATCAAAGCCGTGCATGATCATGCAGACCTGCTCAGGGCAGCCATTGCCTCAGCGGGCAATGACCATCGCCTCGGAGCCAACGAAGCGCCTCCTGCCATCATCTCTGCTTATATCGGTCGATACCTCAGCAAAGTATTGGACGCGGTAGAAAGCCGTGTGGGTGACAAATTCGATGAGCAAGATGAAGTGATGCTCAAACTTGACATCCACAAGAACATTCCTGAATTGCTGTTGGACAATACCGACCGCAACAGGACTTCGCCATTCGCCTTCACCGGTAACAAGTTTGAGTTCAGGCATCATGGCTGAGACCCTAACGAATTTCAAAAATGAGGTGGATGCCTTGATCGAGAAAGGTGACAAAAAAGAAGTGGCCATCATGCAGGTATTGAAGAATTATATCAAAACCTCCAAGAATGTTTTGTTCGAAGGAGATGGTTATAGTGATGAATGGCAGGAGGAAGCTGCCCGCCGTGGATTGCCCAACCTCAAAACAACTCCACTCGCACTGGATGCACTGGTAACGGATAAGGCAAAGAATCTTTTCCAGAAGCACAAGGTCTTGTCGCATACAGAACTGGAAGCCAGGCATGAGATCGAACTCGAGAAATACATCAAATACGTTCAGATCGAAGGTCGTGTGATCGGAGATCTTGCCGGCAACCATATCCTCCCCGCCGCCATCCGTTACCAAAACATTCTGATTCAGAACATCAAGGGATTGAAGGAGATTGGCATCAAGCCTGAGGGATACAAAGCACAGCTAAATGTCCTCCATGAGATATCAGAACACATCAACAAGGTTCAAGTGCTCAGTGAAGAAATGACGGAAGCAAGAAAAGCCGCCAATGCATTGGCGCATTCAAGAGACAAGGCCATTGCCTACTGTGAAAAAGTAAAACCTTACTTTGATGAGATCCGCTACTCAGTTGACAAGCTTGAGTTGCTCGTGGATGACTCTGAATGGGAACTACCCAAATACAGGGAAATGCTCTTCCTCCGTTAAACCTCATCGCCTTGTAACCAAAAGCCCCACTGTAGAGCGGGGCTTTTTTATTTCATTCAAGTTACAATGCTGATCACTGCATCTTGAAGGTTTCCAAAAACTTGGTGGTGAAGTTTCCTTTGATGAAGTCTTCGTTCTTCATCAGTTGCTGATGGAAGGGGATGGTAGTCTTGACACCTTCGATTACATATTCACTCAATGCCCTGCTCATGGTATCAATGGCTTCTTTTCTGGTCCTGGCCACCGCTATGATCTTAGCAATCATGGAGTCGTAATAAGGGGGGATCACATAGCCTGCATACACATGCGAATCGATCCTGATGCCATGACCTCCGGGCTGATGCAGTACGGTGATCTTGCCCGGACTGGGTCTGAAATCGGTATAAGGATCTTCAGCATTGATCCGGCATTCAATGGCATGCATTTCAGGATGATAATGACGCCCCGAAATAGGTTCACCTGCTGCAATTTTGATTTGCTCCTTGATCAGGTCAAAGTTGGTCACTTCCTCCGTAACACAATGTTCCACTTGGATACGGGTATTCATTTCCATGAAATAGAAATTGCGGTGTTTGTCGACCAAAAACTCGATCGTTCCTACACTTTCATATCCAATGAATTCAGCAGCCTTTACTGCCGCGGCTCCCATTTTTTCACGGAGCTCGTCGGTCATGAAAGGTGAGGGTGACTCTTCCACCAGTTTCTGGTGACGGCGCTGGATGGAACAATCCCTTTCACTCATGTGGCAAACCTTGCCATAGCGATCGCCTGCCACCTGTATCTCAATGTGCCTGGGCTCTTCAATGAATTTCTCCATGTACACACCATCGTTCTTGAAGGATGCCAACGCTTCTGCCTTTGCCGTATTAAAAGCCTTCTCGATTTCGCCTTCTTCCCAAACCACTCTCATTCCCTTACCGCCACCTCCTGCAGTTGCTTTCAAAATAACAGGATATCCAATCTCTTTTGCAATGGACTTGGCCTGGTCAAAACTTTCCAGCAAGCCACCGCTGCCCGGTACTACCGGTACACCGGCCTTGATCATGGTTTCCTTGGCGGTGATTTTGTCACCCATGGCCCTGATCTGGTCGGGCGTGGGACCAATGAATTTGATACCATGCTCACCACAGATTTCGGCAAATCTTGCATTCTCTGCCAAAAATCCATAGCCAGGATGCACTGCATCGGCATTGGTGATTTCCATGGCAGCCATCAGGTGAGGAATATTCAGATAAGAATCTGTGCTGGAGGGACGACCCACGCAAACTGCCTCATCGGCAAACTTTACATGAAGACTGTCTTTGTCGGCTGTAGAATACACAGCCACCGTTTTGATACCCATCTCCCTGCAGGTGCGTATGACCCTCAGGGCGATTTCTCCGCGGTTGGCGATCAATATTTTCTTGAAACTCTTCTTCGAATCAGTTGTCATGCCAAGATTTTAAATGAATAAAAAGGACCTTATGGGGTCTGCTTATCAAGCAGGCTCCACCATAAACAGCGGCTGGTCGAATTCTACCGGTGTAGAATCTTCTACAAGAATCTTGACGATCTTTCCGCTGATCTCACTTTCGATCTCATTGAACAATTTCATTGCTTCAATGATACATACAACCTTTCCTGGCTTGACATCATCCCCTTCTTCTACGAAGTTGGGCTTGTCCGGGCCGGGCTTGCGGTAGAAAGTACCAATCATGGGGCTCTTGATGGTGATCAAGTTGCCGACAGGTTTGGGTGCTTCCGGAGCAGCGGCTGGGGCTGCAGCAGGAGCCGGGGCTGCCATCGGCTGTGGGAGGGCCTGAAACTGTTGTACAGGAGCCGGGGCTGCCGTCACATACTTGTCCTCTTTCTGCTTGATGGTGATCTTGATGTCTTTTTCCTCAATGGTCAGTTCGCTGATATTGGACTTGTTGACCATTTTCACGAGATCCTGGATTTGTTTGAGATCCATGTTGTATTATTTTTTGGTAAATACGGGTTGTAAAGGTGGGGTAAAATTGAATCCCGACCAAATCAAAAACCAATCGATTTTCCACAAAAAACCCCGATTTTTATTAAAAATCGGGGCAAAATGCTATAAAATCAAGGAAAATTGGGTCAATTACTCTTTTACCCTTTCGATGTATTCTCCGGTCTTGGTATTGATGCGAATCACATCTCCTTCGTTCACAAACAGGGGTACCATTACAGTAGCTCCGGTTGCAACGGTAGCTGGCTTGAGGGTCCTTGTTGCAGTATCGCCCCTGAGTCCAGGCTCAGAATAGGTAATTTTGGACACCACCTTATCGGGGAGCTCCACACTCATGGGTTGTTCGGTTTCTGTATTGATCAAAACCGAAACTTCCTGGCCCTCTGTCAAAAACTGGGGGGCATCCACCAGGGTTTCTGCTACGGCAACCTGCTCGAAAGTTTCGTTGTCCATGAAATTAAACCCGGTGTCATCCTTGTAGAGAAACTGGTAGCTCTTGCGTTCCACACGAACGGGATAAATGGTATCCCCACTGTTCCAGGTCTTTTCAATGGATCGGTTGTTGTCAACTCCCTTCAGCTTGGCCCAAACCTTGGCGGCTGCACGGGCAGTCTTGTTTTCACCGAATTCGATGATGGTATAAAGGCTGCCATCCAGCTTGATGATCATGCCCCTGGAGATGTCTGATGTATTTGCCATATCAATGTTTTGAGGCGGCAAAGGTAATCGAATTTGGCAAATAACATCATACCTTTGCGCCGCAAACCATCACACTCAACCATAAAACGCATTCAAATGAAAGTAACCGTAATTGGCGCTGGTGCAGTAGGAGCAACTTGTGCCGACAACATCGCCCGTGCAGGAGTATGTACCGATCTAGTTTTGCTGGACATCAAAGAAGGGCTGGCAGAAGGAAAGGCCCAGGACATGCAGCAAACTGCAGCACTGTTGGGTTTTGACACCATTATCACGGGTTCAACCAACGACTATGCCAAAACGGCGAACAGTGATGTGGTAGTGATCACCTCCGGTATCCCCCGCAAACCCGGCATGACCAGAGAGGAATTGATCGGCACCAATGCCGGAATCGTGAAAGGTGTGTGCGAAAATGTTTTGAAATATTCTCCCAATACCATCATCATCGTGATCAGCAATCCGATGGATACCATGACCTACCTGGCGTTGAAGTCAACCGGACTTCCCAAACACAGGATCATTGGCATGGGTGGAACACTCGACAGCAGCCGCTTCAAGTATCAACTCTGCCAACACCTTGGTTGCAGTGCAAGTGACCTGAATGCGATCGTTATCGGCGGTCACGGAGATACCACCATGATCCCGCTGATCAGCAAGGCTACCTGGAACAGCATTCCTGTTAGCCAATTCCTTTCTACAGAACAACAAGAGAAGATTGTTGCCGATACCATGGTAGGTGGAGCCACCCTCACCAAACTGATTGGAACTTCTGCCTGGTATGCCCCCGGTGCTGCCGGAGCTGCCCTCGTGAAAAGCATTTTGCGCGATGAGAAAAAGCTCTTTACTTGCTGTGTTGCCCTTGATGGGGAATATGGACAAAACGATATTTGTCTCGGCGTACCCGTAACCATCGGTAAAAACGGATGGGAAAAAATCCTTCCTCTTGAATTGACTGCAAGCGAACAGGAAGCCTTTGAAAAAAGTGCTGCTGCCGTGAGGTCTATGAATGAAGTGTTGGGATAATTATTCCTCTACAAAATCCAAATCTTTGTGGAAGGTTTCTTCTGTAAAGATCAAAGCCATAACAGAAATTGCCATGACGATCAAACCGGTTGTCATGGCACTGTTCATTAAGGACCAACCCAGCGTTCCCTGCAAATAGTCTTTGAACAGCAGGTTCATGAGCGGCAATGCCCCCCTCACCATGTTGGGTATGGTTGTGGCAGCAGTAGCCCTGATATTGGTGCCAAAATGTTCTGCTCCCATCGTTACAAAAATGGCCCAGAAACCTGTAGAGAATCCCAAATAAAAAGAAACTGCATACATGCAGGTATCTGAGTTGTTAAAGGGACTGAAAAAGAAAACGCCCCCCATGAAGGTCATGGCATAAAATATATACAGCGCCTTCTTTCTGCTTTGGAAATACTGGCTTACAAAACCTACTGTGATGTCTCCAAGGGCAATACCGATGTAGCCGAACATGATGGAAGCCCCGGAATCGATTGCATTCTCTCCGTACAATTCAGTGGCAAAGCGGTTGCTCAGGTTGAGCAGGATGCCAATGACAAACCATGTGGGGAGTCCGATCAATATGGCCAAGATGTATTTCCTGAAACGTCTGGCATCATTGAAAAACATCAGCATGTTACCCCTTGAAATCTCCCGGCTTTCAACCCCTTTGAAAATGGGGCTCTCCGAAACTTTGATTCGCAAAACAAGAAGGAATATCCCCAGCACACCGCCGATCTTGTAACACAAACGCCAATCGTTTGTCAGTTTATAAATCAAAAAAGCAAATACAGCTCCAAACAAACCAACACCTGCAACAAAAGAAGTAACAACTCCTCTATTCTTTTTGGGCATTATTTCACTCACCAGCGTTATACCGGCACCCAACTCCCCGGCCAGGCCTATTCCGGCAATGAACCGGAGCCAGGCATACTGATCAACGGTTTGCACATATCCTGTTACAAAGTTGGCAACAGAATACAACAAAATGGAACCGAATAAAACACTCAGTCTTCCCCGCTTGTCTCCCATCACACCCCAGAGGATACCGCCGATGAGCAGTCCGATCATTTGGTAATTGATGATATGGGTACTGGCCGCAAGCATTTCAGCATCACCAATGTTGATGCCTCTCAAACTGGGTTCTCTAACGATGGTGAATAGCAGAAGATCGTAGATGTCAACAAAATAACCCAATGCTGCAACGATCACAACAAGGCTAAGGAAATGGGATCTGAGATTGTTCATGGCAATGGCGTGTAAGGATTGGATTATTTTTTTTTGCTTACCAGTTTGAATATCACAGGTGCAGTAGTTATTAAAATGATGCCCAATACGATAAACTCCAACCTGCTTTTCAGATCAAAGCCATATTGGTTCAAGAAAAACTTGTAGAGATAGTGACCGGCAAACATCATGGTGAGCACCCAGGCTATTGAACCAATGATATTGTAAAGGGCAAAGCGATGTTTTTCCATTCTCACAACGCCTGCCACAATGGGAGCAAAGGTGCGGATGATGGGCAGGAATCTTGCAAAAACGATTGCCCCGCCTCCATGTTTTTCGTAAAACTCTTTGGCTGCAAACAAATGTTTCTTCTTGAAGAAAAATGTATCCTTTCGGCTAAACAGAAAAGGACCGCTGGCGGCACCAAACCAATATCCCACCAGGTTCCCAAGAATGCCGGAAAAAATAACCAAGACGCATACCAGCATCATGTTGAGAAAATCGTTGTTGAGGTTATAGAGCTCGGAGGCCAATTCATTGCTGTAAATGCCTGCTACAAAAAGCAATGAATCTCCCGGAAGAAAGAACCCAGCAAATAATCCTGTCTCCGCAAAAACGATGAACAGGAAAAGCCACAATCCTCCATGCTGTATGTAAAACTCGGGGTTGAGCAAATCCTTTAACTGTATCGCCAATTCAAACATGTTTCATTTTTTATGCAACATCTGCTGAGGTTGCTGTTTCCAATTCGCCTTCCCATTTGCTGACAGCTGTGGTAGCCAAAGCATTGCCCACCACATTGGTCATGGTCCTGAACATATCACAAAAATGATCGATTGGGATGATCAAGGCAATGCCTTCGGGTGGAATATTGAACATCGCACAGGTAGCAGTAACCACTACGAGTGACGCCCTGGGTACACCGGCAATTCCCTTGCTGGTCAGCATCAGCACCAGCAACATGGTCAACTGTGTTCCCAGGTCCAATTGAATGCCATACGCCTGGGCAATGGCCAGACTTGCAAAGGTCATGTACATCATGCTGCCATCCAGGTTGAAACTATATCCCAAGGGAAGGATAAAGGAGACAATCTTGTCCTTGCACCCAAATTTTTCCAACTCAGTGGTCAGTTTGGGGAAAACCGCCTCACTGCTGGTGGTGCTGAAAGCGATCAACAAGGGCTGGGATATCGCCTTCAGGAGTTCGGACAATCGCTTGCCCAACACCAAGTATCCTACCGTCAATAACAATACCCAAAGGGCTGCAATTCCTATCAGGAAAGCCAAGAGGTATTGCCCGTAGAACAAGAATACTTCCAGTCCCTTTGTGGCGATGACCGCGGCAATGGCCCCAAAAACACCCAAGGGAGCAAAGTTCATCACATAACCCACCATTTTGAGGATGATATGGGCAGCTGCGTCCAGCGCTTTTACGATCACTTTGCCTTTCTCACCCAAGGCAGTAGTACCCACACCAAAGAAGATGCTGAATACAACCAGTTGAAGGATCTCATTGGTAGCCATGGCCTCAAACACGCTTTTGGGAAAGACATGCTCGATAAATTTCTGAAGAGAGAATTCCTGCGTTTTCCCGATCAGGTCTTTGGCGCCTTCCAAGTCTGCTGACCCCAGGTTGATGGCGGTACCCGGTTGAAAAAAATTGACCAGGACCATGCCCAACAACAGGCTGGCCAATGAGGCGGAAATAAACCAGAGCATGGCCTTTCCTCCCACTCTTCCAACCGCCCCCAGGTCACCCAGTTTGGCTATTCCCACTACCAAGGTGGTAAATACCAGCGGGGCGATTACCATTTGCACCAATCTCAGGAAAATGGTGGTCAGCAATTTTATGTTGGCAGAGAATGTCTTGATGGTTTCAGGAGCAGCATTCACATGCACGAGATAGCCTGCAGCAATACCGAGCACCATGGCAACCAGGATGTATACAGTCAGCTTACCGGATGAACCTTTCATGAAATAAATTGATTGATAGAATTTGTAAAATAAACGATTTGACCGGATTTGGAAATTTTATTTGAAGCTTAAATAAAAGATGCTGCGAATAGAATAATTGGCTATTTTACGCCCCAATATTTTTACCAAAATAACTGTCATGAGCTTATTCAGAAGAAAATCATTGGAAGCTTTGCTTTCGCAGGCGGCTGACTCAGAAAAAGGTCTCAAACGTACACTGGGTGCGGGCAACCTGATTGCATTGGGAATTGGCGCTATCATTGGTGCTGGCCTCTTTGTAAGGACAGCTGCTGCAGCGGGACAAGCTGCGGGACCTGCCGTGACGCTATCATTTATTGTAGCGGCTGTGGGTTGTGCTTTTGCAGGACTTTGTTACGCGGAATTTGCCTCCATGATACCCATCGCCGGAAGTGCCTATGCATACTCTTATGTTACCATGGGTGAACTGGTTGCCTGGATCATCGGATGGGCCCTGATCATGGAATATGCTCTGGGTGCTGCCACTGTATCCATCGCCTGGAGCGAATACCTCAACAAGCTCTTGGGAGGGGCGATACCCTATGAATGGTGCCACTCGCCGTTTGAAAGCTTCACTGATTCTGCGGGCATCTTGCACAAAG
>RFVQ01000075.1 GCA_009922495.1 Chitinophagia bacterium | reverse complement strand
TTCAGTCTTCATTGGTTTATTTGTTTGAAGAGATTTCATATGCCAGATACCAATGGGAAAAATGTTTAATAAACGAAGATTGGGATCTTGCATCTAAAATCTTTCATCGGGAGACAATTTTTATCAATACACTGGTTGCATTCCAGAAACCTCAATTGGTTTTTGATATCCAGAAAAATCATCGGGACTTTACATCATCTGAATTGAAGCTTTTTTACAACGAAATGATTGAATTTTTCAAAAAAGTTGAAATATTGATTGTCCAAAACAATGGGCAACTACCAATTTAATTCAAGCTTGTTATTTCTTCTTTCTGTATCAGCCATCCTTTTTTGAGGATCGATCTCAATTCTTTTAAGATCAAACAGTTTTCTATTGATGGAAATAGTATAGATCGGGTGTGTCCATTTCCATGGTTCTCCCAATGTTCTTTTTATTTGAGGGTTTTCGTTATTTTTCTCGCCATACATCAGATATTGTGGGATATAGGCATGTTCGATTGAACCATCTTTGAATTCCAATTCAAGATCTATGGGCATGGGCATTGTTCCATGATTCCTTAATCGGCATTGTTCCATGATTCCTTAATCGAATTTTCATTTGTCCCCCTTCATCCCATAAACTATCGATTCCATAATCGATGGTTTTAGTTGTATTGACAAAAAAGTCTTTGTACCAATCCAGCTGCAATCCACTCGTTTGTTCTGCAATTTTCATAAAGTCATTCACATTGGGGTGCTTGAATTTCCAAGTATTGTAATAGCGAAGTAAAATGCTATCTCTTACGCTGGCTCCGACAATGTATCCCAATTGTTCAAGAAAGACCTCTCCTTTGGAATAAGCATTGGTGCTATAGGCAGTATTTGTGCTATAATGATCAGAATGTGTTGTCAATGGTTCATTATAATCGCTTTTGGACAGCGCAATATAGGAAGCAAAGGCATCTTGATGCGGAAATGAATCCCTGTTCCCATTTAAAAAATTATTCACATTGCTTTCTGCAAAACTTGTAAAACCTTCATCCATCCAAGGATACAAGGATTCATTGGTTCCTAACATCATTTGATACCAGCTGTGCATCCATTCGTGAATCACAACACCTGTTCCGGCACCTTTCAAAAGTGTCGCCATAGGGTATTCCATGCCGCCATCACCCCCTTGGATAAAGGAGTATTGTTTGTAAGGATATTCGCCATAGTTCTTATCAATGAAAGGAAGTGCTCTTGCTGCCAATTCCAGGACGCTGTCCCATTGCGCCTTATAACTTGCAATAAAATTATTCAGGTTTGTTCCCTGCCTCATGCGTTGAGGCATTGTTTCAAATTGTTTTTTTAGTGCAGCAGTATCAATTTTATAAAAAGAGTGTAAAATCAACCCTTTTCTGACTGGTTTACTGTTGTGTATATAGCCGGGATCTGCTGCCCATACAAAATCATGCACATTAGGGGCTTTAAACTTCCAAGTCAGTGTTTTGTTTTGGGTTGTCTTGTATGGGATTGTGGAATATTTTTCATATCCATGACCAATTTCATGAGGATTTTGTAAATACCCGGTTGCGGCAATCACATAATTTTTGTCAATTTGAATATTAACTTCATAGTCGCCCCATACGCCGTAAAATTCTCTTGCAATATAAGGGGTAGGATGCCAGCCTTGTAAATCATATTCGCAAAGTTTTGGATACCATTGTGCCATGCTGAATCTTACACCTTCTGCATTGTCTCTTCCACTTCTCCTGATTTGAACAGGAACTTGGGCTTCAAATTCAAGTTCAATGAGTGATTTTGTTTTGGGAAGAATGGGTTTGGTTAATTCTACCTTGAGAATGGTTTCATATAAACTGGTTTTTTGAAGAATACCGTTGACTTTTAGATTTTTTACATGTTGATATCCAATCTCATCAGGCTTGAGACCTGCAATCCTGTCTTTTACTCGCTGGTCCCAGTCGGGCCTTCCTCTAACGGTTCTTTTACCAATTTCCTGGCTGCGCAAATCCATCATGCTTCCCGGCTGGAAAGCATTCCAATAAAGATGATAGTAGATTACTTTTAATGTATCTGGTGAATTATTCCAATACTCAAGTCTTTGTTTTCCGCTAAACTTATTTCCATCAGCATCTACAATTACATCCATCTGATAATTAACTCTTTGCTGCCATCTGTCTGTCTGTGATTGAATGTTTTTTGACAATAGAATCAAACAGGCAAGTGAAAAAATGAAATAATTTTTCATATGATTGGATTGTTTTGCTTAATTTTTTTCTGTTAGTTCATAGACCCTAACAAAATCAACTTCCATTCTTTGGGGCCAAATATTATCAGCAACACCTTTGGCGCCACCCCAATTACCCCCAACAGCAATGTTCAACAATAAATACATGTTGTTGTTGAAGGGCCAGGCATCATATCCTGATCTTTCATTGGTATATTTGAAATAATAATTACCATCTACCCCGATACTAATTGAGTCTTGGTCCCATTTCAATTGATATGTATGAAAGTTCTGGGAGCAGTCATCTAGGAAAACGTTTGCAGCTTTTTGGGTCCCAATGATATGATTGTATTTTTTACAATGAATGGTTCCATGAACCCTTCCCTGGTCATATCCAACATGTTCCATTATATCAATTTCACCATCATCAGGCCAATGCATAGGCTTAGTATCTGCAAGTGTCCAAATGGCTGGCCATGTTCCCAATCCTGATGGCAACTTCGCTCTTACCTCTATCATTCCTTTTTTCCAGGTTGCCTTGTCTCTTGTTACCAGTCTTGCAGAAGTAAATTTTTTATTTTCCCAATCTTCTTTGTGTGCTTCTATGATAAGCATGCCTTTTTCTACTCTGGCATTTTTCATTCTATTCGCAGTGTAGAACTGAAGTTCATTGTTTCCCCATCCACTTCCTCCGGTATCATACCCCCATTTACTGCTGTCTGGAAGACCTTTTTTATTGAACTCATCGCTCCAAACCAACTTCCACTCCTCAGCATTAGACTGTGCAACCGTCTCTGTATGGAATAAAATATATACTGTAATAAAGAAGAAAATCTGAAAAAGACCCTGTTTCATGGTTGCCAATTTATGTCTTTTTATAAATATGCATTGTTTTTTGGCCATAATGTTTTTCAGTATTAATTTTATGCCATGTTCAACCACAAAAATACCCCTCATCATCACCATTTCACACCTTTTGGGTGAGCCATGCTATAATGTCTAAACATGATGGGGGCTTACCGGTGGTGAGCCTTTTTTATTTTAATTAATTCACATAAACATGTCACAAGAAACAATACTTAGGATCGCAGTTCAGAAATCCGGTCGCCTTTCAGAAGATTCCATTCAGTTATTGAAGGAATGTGGAATTGATTTGAGAAATGTAAAAGATAGGTTGAGGACGGTTTCAGAAAATTTCCCTCTGGAGGTTTTTTTCCTAAGAGATGATGATATTCCTGAATACGTAGAAGACGGTGTCGCTGATATTGGAATCGTTGGACAAAATGTATTGGCGTTCCCAAGTCTATGTCCTATGAAAATGTAAAAGGGTTACAGGGAAAACGAATCGCTACAAGTTATCCCAAAATTGTCTCAGCGTTTTTGGAAAAAAATCAGGTATCTGCCAGTATACATGAGATCAGTGGATCTGTAGAAATAGCGCCAGGAATTGGTTTGGCAGATGTAGTGGCTGATCTAGTCAGCAGTGGTGGAACGCTTTTTATGAATGGTCTGAAAGAAGCTGAAATCATATTGGAATCTCAGGCAGTAATGATTGCTCGCGAAGGGATTGATGATGACAGAAAGCAATTGTTAGAAAAACTACTGTTTAGAATACGAGCGGTAAAAAAAGCCAAAAAAAGTAAATACATCTTATTAAATGCACCCAATGCCAATTTAAATGATATTATTTCCCTCTTGCCGGGCATGAGGAGTCCGACAGTTCTTCCTCTTGCCGAAAGTGGATGGAGCAGTGTCCACAGTGTTTTGAGTGAAGATGAATTTTGGGAAAGAATTGAGAAGCTAAAAGCTGCAGGTGCTGAGGGCATTTTGGTTGTACCTATAGAAAAAATGATCATCTGATTTATGAAAATTTATAAAAATCCAACGCAAAGTCAATGGGCTGAAATCGCAGAAAGACCATCTATAGATAATACAATCCTTTTAAAAAATGTTGGCAAAATATTGTCTGATGTAAAAAAGGGTGGTGATCGTGCCGTTAGAAAATATTCCAAAAAGTTTGACGGAATTTCTTCCAAAAAGATAAAGATTGGTGAAAAGGAGATAAAAAAAGGAATAGCAGATGTTTCTGATGAACTGAAGCACGCAATTAAAGTTGCTGCTGAAAACATCCGTGTATTTCATTCTCCACAAATGGAAAGTTCTCCCAGAATAGAAACCATCAAAGGAGTAGAATGCTGGAGAAAATCAGTTGGTATTGAAAGGGTTGGTATATATATACCTGGAGGTTCTGCTCCATTGTTTTCAACGGTATTGATGTTGGGTATTCCAGCTCAAATTGCTGGCTGCAAGCATGTAATACTTTGTACACCTCCTTCAAAAGACGGAAAGGTACATCCCGCAATATTATATGCTGCCTCTTTGGTAGGTATATCTGAAATTTATGCATGTGGTGGAGCACAAGCCATTGCGTCAATGGCCTATGGCACAGAAAGTATAAAAAAGGTAGATAAAATCTTCGGGCCGGGAAATCAATATGTGACTGCAGCCAAACAACTTGTACAGTTGGAGGGGACAGCAATTGATATGCCTGCTGGTCCTAGTGAGGTTTGTGTTTTGGCTGATCAAACCTCCAATCCTGCTTTTCTTGCAGCAGATCTATTGTCTCAAGCGGAACATGGTCCGGATTCTCAGGTATTACTGGTTACAACCAGTTTAAAAATATTGAATGATACAATTGAGCAATTGAATATACAGGTGAAATCATTGCCTCGAAATCAAATTGCTCAAAAATCCCTTGAGAACAGCAGGGCTGTTTTGTTGGAAAATATGGATGATGCTCTCTCTTTGGTGAATGCATATGCTGCCGAACATCTTATCATTGCATCAGATGATGCAGAACATATTGCTGATAAGGTGGTAAATGCTGGTTCTGTGTTTTTAGGAAATTTGACTCCGGAAAGTGCAGGGGATTATGCGAGTGGAACCAACCATACGCTGCCCACCAATGGTCATGCAAGGGCCTACAGCGGGGTGAGTGTCGATAGTTTTGTAAGGAAAATAACCTTTCAGAAAATTACCCATGAAGGCATAAGGCTTTTGGGTCCTACAATCATTGAAATGGCTCAAGCCGAACAATTGGACGCTCATGCAAATGCAGTCAAAATCAGATTAAATCAATAAGAATATGTTCAACATAGACTCATTGTTGAGAAAAAATATACGAGACCTAAAGCCTTATTCATCAGCAAGGGATGAATTCAAGGGTGAAGCCAGTGTTTTTTTGGACGCTAATGAAAATTCATTGGGCTCTCCTTTGATGAAATGGTATAATCGATATCCGGACCCATTACAAATAAAAGTAAAAGAGAAGATTTCATTCATCAAAAAAGTTCCCACAGCTCAAATATTTTTGGGAAATGGCAGTGACGAACCCATTGATCTTCTTTATCGCTGTTTTTGTGATCCTGGAAAAGATGAAGCAATCATTTTTCCTCCAACATATGGAATGTATGAAGTGTCTGCCAATATTAACAATGTTAAATTGGTGTCTGTCCCCCTTTTGTCAAACTTTCAATTGGATTTAGAGGCTTTGGAAAGTGCCATCACTCCCTTTACAAAAATCATTTGGATTTGTTCCCCCAATAATCCTACCGGTAATGCAATTGACAGGCAGGACATTGAAATGATCCTGAACAATTTTGATGGAATTGTTGTGATCGATGAAGCGTATGTGAATTTTTCCCGCCAAAAATCATTTGTTACAGATCTTCAGGATTATCCCAATCTAGTTGTTTTACAAACACTGAGTAAGGCATGGGGATTGGCTGGCATCCGAATGGGCATTGCTTTCGCTTCCGAAGCCATCATCAGTTGCCTGAACAAAGTAAAACCTCCCTATAATATCAGCGAGCCAGTGCAGGAATTGGCGCTAAAAGCACTTGATGAGATCGGACAAGTAAATGACATGATACAACAGATTGTTTCAGCCAGGATCTCTCTTGAATCTGCTCTCTTGAAGTCCAGTCATGTCCTGAAAGTTTACCCATCAGATGCCAACTTCCTGCTAGTTGTTTTTGATAATGCAAGCGCCATGTATAATCATCTTCTCAAGAAAGGAATCGTGGTTCGAGATAGAAGCAATGTATTATTGTGTGAAAACGGATTGAGAATAACTGTAGGTACAGAATCTGAAAATGTCAAATTATTAGATGCTATTCAATCATTCGCATAAAGAAATGTAGGATCATGAAAAAAGTGCTTTTTATAGACAGAGATGGTACCCTGATCAAGGAAGTACCCCCGACTTTTCAGATTGACAGTTTTGATAAGTTGTTCTTTTATCCGGGAGTATTTCAATACTTGTCCAGAATAGCCAGGGAATTTGATTTTCATCTTTCAATGGTATCCAACCAGGACGGGTTGGGCACAGATTCATTCCCATTATCTGATTTTGAGCCTGTTCAACAGCATATTTTGCATACGTTGGCGGGTGAAGGAATCGTATTTCAGGATATTCACATAGATCCCAGTCTGCCACAAGAAAATTCTCCTTCCAGAAAACCCGGCACAGGTATGTTGGGCAAATATTTCAATGAAGCAGAATTTGACCTGAAAGGCTCTTTTGTGATTGGAGACAGGCTAACGGACCTTCAATTGGCTAAAAATCTGGGTGCCCAATGCATCTTGTTGAACAATCAAAACGGTGCCGGATACATTCAAGTGGATGAATTAGATGAAGATTTGAAAGCACACCTGGCTTTTGTTACCTGCGAATGGTCATCCATATTTATGTTTTTAAAAAATGGACACAGAAGGGTTGTTCATGAAAGACATACCCATGAAACCAATATTCTGGTAAAAATAGACCTAGATGGCACTGGTAAATCAGATATAAACACAGGTCTCGGTTTTTTCGACCATATGCTTGATCAGATTGCAAGACATGGTAAAATGGATCTTACGGTACAGGTAAAAGGAGATCTGCATGTAGACGAACACCATACCATTGAAGATACCGGAATCGCTCTTGGTGAAGCCATGTCCATGGTTTTGAGTGATAAAAGAGGTATGGAAAGATATGGGTTTGCCTTGCCCATGGATGATGCTGAAGCAAAAGTGCTTGTTGATTTTGGGGGCAGAAGTTGGATAGTATGGGGTGCTGAATTTTCACGGGAAAAGGTAGGGGATATGCCTACAGAAATGTTTTTTCACTTCTTTAAATCTTTTGCCGATGCAGCCAAATGCAATCTCAATATTAACTGCAAAGGGGATAATGAACACCATAAGATAGAAGCAATTTTCAAGGCCTTTGCCAAAGCGATTAGGATGGCCGTAAGAAAGGATCCCTGGAATGATATATTGCCAAGCACCAAAGGAATGCTGTAAAAAGCGGTGATTTTAATGCGTTAGTGAATGCAAAATATCATATTTGGTAAGGATGTGGTAACTGCCACTCTCATCTTTTGCTAAAACAGCACCTGTTTCCCGGCTGATCAAGTTGGTTATTTTTTCGACAGGAGTGTTGAAGTCAATTACTGGGTATGCTTTTTCGAGCACTGATTCAATTTTACTGTTTCTCAGATCTGGATTGGAAAACATTTTTTGAAAAAGACCATTTTCACTGATGGAACCTATTGGAGCATTTGCCTCCAAGACGGGAATATGCTCTATCTCATATTTCCTCATAAGGTCTACAGCTTCCGATACCAATTGATCTTTTTGGATGCTGATCAGTTTTTGTTTGGCTGGTCTGGTTGATACAATATCCCTGAAAGTCTTTACTTCTAAAAATCCTCTTTCCATCATCCATTGGTCATTATAGATTTTACCAACATAGCGACTACCATGATCATGGAAAATGCAAACCACCATGTCACCCTTTGTTAAACTGTCCTTTAGTTGCATCAATCCCTGTAGGCAGCTGCCAGCACTGTATCCACAAAATAATCCTTCTTCCTTAGCGATCCTTCTGGCCATTGTGGCACCATCTTTATCAGTGACCTGCTCAAAATGATCTATTACTGACATATCATAATTCTGTGGTACAAAATCTTCGCCAAAACCTTCTGATATATAAGGGTGAACCTCTTTCATGTCAATTTCACCTGTCTTGAAGTATTTGGTAAGGAGTGAACCAAATACATCTATGGCCCAAATTTTGATATTGGGATTCTTTTCCTTTAGGTACATGGCAGTACCTGTTATTGTACCACCAGTTCCGGCAGTGCAAACCAGATGCGTGATTTTGCCATCAGTCTGCTCCCATATCTCTGGACCGGTAGATTCATAATGGGCCAGACGATTGGCAAGATTATCATATTGGTTGGCCAAGAAGGAATTGGGTATTTCCTGTGAAAGTCTTTTTGCAACTGAATAGTAGCTTTTGGGATCTTCGGGTTCGACATTTGTCGGACATACGATGACCTCTGCTCCAACGGCTTTTAATATGTCAACTTTTTCTTTTGACTGTTTGTCGGTTGTTGTGAAAATACATTTATAGCCCTTTATGATCCCTGCCAAAGCCAGTCCCATCCCAGTATTTCCAGAAGTACATTCAATGATTGTACCTCCCGGCTTCAACTTACCCTCCTTTTCTGCAACTTCTACCATTTTCAATGCCATTCTGTCTTTTATCGAATTGCCTGGATTGAAATAATCAACTTTTGCCAGAACCTGGCAAGGCAGTGACTGGGTAATCCTGTTGATTTTGATCAAAGGAGTATTGCCAATCGTTTCCAATATGTTGTTTTTGATATTCATTTTAAAATGATTCATACAAAATTACCCTTTTTTCTTACTTGTGAAGTTTCATCCTTATGGATGACGCTTGTCATTTGGATACCCTGCTTGTAATGGAGAAACTGTCTTTTGTTTCATTTCCTTGATATTTCACATTTCATCATGGTTTACTCCTAGACCCGGCAATAGTTTGCTGTTGTTTTTAACCATTTTCCACTAAAACTATTTTGTATGAAACAGCAGTCGAACAGTCAAAGTAAGTCACATTGGCTTTTGCGCCAATTGGGTTTTTTGTATTTGTTTTTTGGTATTCCCATTTCGGTATTTTCTCAATCACCCACAGGAAATATTGATCAGGCATCTAATGGCAAACTTGCCAGTCCCAATGATCCAGTAAAATGGGTGAACGGTGATCTCAATGAAGTCACCAATCACTATTTAGAGGCTCAATCGATCCCTTATCGGGTTAAAATTGATAGGGTGCCTTTGGGTGTTCCTATCAAAGTGGTCATTGGATTCGATGTGAGACACAATGGGCATGTTTCAATCGATTATCTCACCAGTTATGATCAACCAGGACCTCATGCATTGAAATTTGGTGCAGGCCATGTTGAAGCCATTGATCCCCGAACGGGGATTCTTGCGTCGACTGTAACACCTGTTTATGCCAATATCCCATCGCCTGGTACCAAGAATTCTCCTTTGGGTTATCTTAACCAACCTGAAGCCAGTTTCAATCTGATTCAAGCTGCCGGTAAAACCAAAATGACCCTTTACAATGCCAGTTTTGATGGTCCATTGAAGTGGGTTACAGGTTTGGAGCCGGATTACAGCGAAGTCAATGCAACAAATGAAGCCCAATTGGAAGTTACCTTCATTGCGACTGCGTTGCCTGTTGTTTTTGCCTGGGGTGGACATATTGCCAGCAGATTTGATTGGGGATATGTTTCCAATGGTCAACCCCGATCAGCTGGAGGAATTACGGGTGCTTCATACCATACAAGACTAAAAACCATGTTCGTCAATGGAGTTGAAAATTCCCTGGGAAATCAAGACATGTCTTTGAAAGTTGCTGCACCCATTTGCAACCTGGATCTTGTTGTTAATGCTCAAACCAATATCAATTGCTTTGGAGATAGCAACCAAGGATCTGTATCACTGCTTGCAAGCGGGGGAATCACACCTTATACTTATAGTATCGATACCGGAAGAACTTACCAATCATCTGATCAGTTTTCTTCATTGAAAGCCGGTACCTACCTTTTTTGGGTAAGGGATCAGATTGGTTGTATTGATTCTGTCAAGGCTACCATTACCCAGCCCGACTCAGCCTTGCTGTCCATGGGCAAG
>RFVQ01000074.1 GCA_009922495.1 Chitinophagia bacterium | reverse complement strand
GCAGGGTATGCCTGCCTTTTTTGATGGGAAGAAATCCTTCAAAGCAGAAGCTGTCTGTGGGCAATCCACTGTTGACCAGTGCCGGCACAAAGGCAGTAGCTCCTGGGAGGCATTCTACTGGGATGCCCTGTTTGACACATTCGCGAACGATGAAAAAAGCTGGATCGGAAATCCCGGGTGTGCCAGCATCCGTGAGCAATGCCATGGTTTTGCCCGATTGCAATTCCTGCACCAGTCTTTCGGTGATCTTGTGCTCATTGTGCTGGTGGTAGGGGAACATCGGTTTGCTGATGTTGTAATGTTTCAGCAATACACCCGAGGTGCGGGTATCTTCTGCGAGGATGGTGTCAACCGATTGAAGAATGGTTACTGCCCTGTAGGTCATGTCGGCCAGGTTGCCTATCGGTGTAGGGACAATGTATAACATGACAGTGGGTATGGGGTGAACCTAGAGGATGCTGATCTCAAAATGTTCCATCACCTGGTTGGCCAGGAGTTTGGTAGCGGCTTCTTTGGCAATAGCTTTTGCCGCCTCTTCATTCTCGGCATCCACTTGCAGCGTGATCCTCTTGCCGATCCTGACATCGGCTACTGAACGAAGTCCCAGGTTGTGGAGTCCGCCCAATACAGCTTTTCCTTGTGGGTCCAGCAAGTCCTTCAGTGGCATCACATTGATCGCTACAGTATAGGTCATGGTTACTTTGTTTTGAAGAGCAAAGATACTAGAATATAGGAGAAGAAAATGACCGGAACAGAAAGCCATCCCAGCAGGAGAATGGAAATGACGGATATGATGAGTATGCCATACCGGGCCTTGTTTTCAGCGAATTGAAAATTCTTGAATTTGAGGTTCAAGAGGGTGAGTCGCGATACCATCAGCCAGGCCACCAGGCAACAAATCGCGTAGAGCACCCAATGGTTGAGCAGCAAGGATTGGATGCCAAAAGGATTGTAGAGCGTGAGGAATGGGAAGGATGCGATAAAGAGTCCTGCTGCCGGTGTGGGCATGCCTTCAAATCCCTCTCTTGCTGTGGTGTCGATGTTGAAGCGGGCGAGTCGCCATGCTGCCGCCAGGGGTACCAGCAACGCCGGCAATAACCAAACAATGGAAGTGTCGAGCCCAGATGGTTCCTGTGCAAAAGATATCCTCAGCAACTGATACAGGATAAGTCCGGGTACCACCCCAAAGGAAACCACATCTGCCAGTGAATCCAGTTGTTTGCCCATTTCAGAAGACGCTTTGAAGAGACGTGCCACAAAGCCATCCAGAAAATCAACTACCGCTGCAATGCCGATGCATACGGAGGCCCACCATATTCTTTCGGGAAGATATATCCTCCATTCTCCGTCTACTTGGTTGAGAATGGTCTCACCGGTCTGCAAACAAAGGATGATGGCGATGAAGCCAGCAGCCAGGTTGAGGAGGGTGAAGAAGTTGGGTATCTGTTTCATGGCGTTCAGGGTTAACAGTTAGGGACAAGGGACCGGGGACAAGGGACAAAGGGCCAAGCCGAGGGACCGGGATCAACCTTTCATGAGTTGTTCGATCTCTTCAGCTTTGATGGGAATGTTTTTGAACAGGTCTTTGTTGCCATTGGCGGTGATCCAGATATTGTTCTCGATGCGCACACCCATTTTTTCTTCTTCAATGTAGATGCCCGGCTCCACGGTAAAGACCATACCAGCCCTGATGGGTTCAGTCTTGGTACCGAGGTCATGCACATCGATGCCAAGATGATGGGAGATGCCATGATAGAGGTATTTGCGGTAGGCTCTGTTATCGGGTGACTCGTTCTTTACATCCTGCTTGCTGATCAGTCCAATTTTCAAAAAGGTCTTGGTGGCTTCATCGCCCACCATATCATGGTATTTCACAATGGTCATGCCCGGTTTCAAAAGGCTTTTGGCATAATCATGCAAATGCAGACAGGCATTGTACACTTCCTTCTGGCGTTTGGTGAATTTTCCGTTGACCGGAACGGTGCGGGTAAGGTCGGCACAATAGCCACCATACTCAGCACCAAAATCCATCAACACCAATTCTCCACTCTTGCATTCCTGGTTGTTGGCCACGTAGTGAAGGGTGCGGGCGCGATCACCGGAAGCGATAATGGAACCGTAAGCCGGACCGGCAGAGCGGTTCATCATGAATTCATGGTAGATCTCCGCTTCGATCTGGTGTTCCCATACGCCGGGTTTGATGAATTTCAGGAGACGGCGATAAGTTTTTTCGGTGATGTCAATGGCTTGTTGGATCACCTTCACTTCTTCTGCTGATTTGATGGCCCTGAGATCCCGCATGATCCTGGCACTGCGTTTGTACTGGTGAAGGGGATAACGGGCTTTCATCTCTTCTGCATAACGGTAATCTCTTACCGCAAGCAAGTTGGCCTTGCGGTCGTTCTCATTGGTATTGAGATAAATAGTATCAGCCAGGTGGATCATGGGTTGCAACAGCCCATCCAGCACATCCAGCCAAACGATGGTTTGAATGCCGGAAAGTGCGGTGGCTTCATGGGCCCGGTGGCGTTTGCCATCCCATTTTTCTTTCAGTTCATTGGGGCGAACCAGGACCAACACTTCACGGTATTTTTTATCCGGATTATCGGGGAAGAGGATGAGCATGGTATCTTCCTGACGGATGCCTGTCAGCCAGTAGAGATCACTGTTCTGTTTGAAAGGATAGAGGGCATCACCATTGGTGGGGATTTCGTCGTTGCTGTTGAAAATAGCGATGCTGTTTTTCTCCATTTTGGAGATGAAGCGCTTCCGGTTCTCGATGAAGATCTTGGAATGAATGTTTTGGGAATGCATGGGCAAAAATTGATTCTTGAAATTAGACCCCTAAGGTAAACCATCTCTGATTAATGGCTGATGTCAACTTTTCATTGATGCGCATTCATATCATTCCCTCATCTGCGAAACTGAAATATCCATCGGTACTCACGATGATGTGATCGAGCAGGAGGATGTCAAAAAAATGGGTTGCCTGTTGGATTTTTTTGGTCAGGTCTTCGTCGGCCCGCGAGGGTTGGGGTCTGCCACCGTTCCGGTCATGCCGCCGGAGCTGATGATCTCAAAATGCCGGATCCGGTTGGCCCGGTTGAGGAAGAGCACGGCAAAAACTTCATGGGGCAGGTCCATCAGTTTGGCCTGCAGGTATTTGGCAACTGAATGACTGCCCGTTATGGTTTCGGAAAAGTATTGCTCGGCCATTCTCCTCTTTCCCAATTCCAGTGCAGCCATGATGAGGATGGCTTTGGCTATTCCGATGCCTTTGGTTTTCATCAGTTCCCGCAGGGACAATCGGGAGAGATCCGACAACCGGTTCCGCGATCTTTTCATGAGTTCGCGTGCCAGCTCAAGGGCTGATTTTTCCCGGTTGCCATTCTGGATCAGGATGGCCAATAGTTCCGCATCCCCCATGGCATCCAGCCCCTTCATCCTCATCTTCTCCCTGGGCCGCTCATCCAGCGGCAAATCTTTCATGTTCTCCATACCTTTTCCCTCGTCCCTTGTCCCTCTGTTTTTACTATCTTCGCACCACCAAAACCTCCGCATATGCAACGCAATGGTCCCTCTTGCAAGATCTTCTCCGGAACCAGCTCACAGTACCTGGCAGAGCAGATCGCATTGGAAATGGGCATTCCGCTCGGAAAGATCAGCATCCAGAAGTTCAGCGATGGTGAGATTCAGCCAATTTTCCTCGAAAGTATAAGAGGTGATTATGTTTTCCTCGTGCAAAGCACGTTTGCACCGGGGGATAATCTCCTGGAATTGCTGTTGATGATCGATGCGGCGAAGCGGGCTTCTGCCTATAAGATCATTGCGGTCATCCCCTATTTCGGGTATGCCCGTCAAGACAGAAAAGACAAGCCCAGGGTAGCCATCGGCTCCAAATTGGTTGCCAATGTACTCACCGCCGCAGGGGCCGACAGGATCATCACCATGGACCTGCACGCACCCCAGATCCAGGGCTATTTTGATATTCCGGTGGATCACCTCGACAGTTCGGCAATTTTCATTCCTTATATCCGCGATCTTCAGCTGGAAAACCTTACCTTTGCGGCCCCCGACGTGGGAAGTGCGAACAGGATTCGTGAGATGGCCAGCTACTTCAACGTTGAGATGGTGATCTGTGACAAGCATAGGAAGAGAGCCAATGAGATAGCCAGCATGGTGGTCATCGGTGATGTGACGGACAGGGATGTGGTGTTGATCGATGATATCTGTGATACGGCAGGAACCCTGACCAAATCAGCCAAACTGTTGCTGGAAAAGGGGGCAAGAAGTGTGAGAGCGCTCTGTACGCATCCGGTTTTGAGTGGCAATGCCTACGTCAACATCGAGAACAGTGTACTGGATGAATTGGTGGTTTGTGATACAATTCCATTGAAAGACCGTTCATCCAAACTAAAAGTATTGAGTGTTGCGGGCCTTTTTGCTTCCGCCATCAGATACGCCTATGAGAACCAAAGCATCACCAGCCTTTTTGTTCACTCCCAACAGCGGAACAAATAGGCACCAAAGCAGTCATTTTTTAAACACAATACAATGAAGACAATTACAATCGAAGGACAATTGAGGACCGGAACGGGCAAAACAGCCACCCGCCAGTTACGCTCTCAAGACCTGGTACCTGGTGTAATTTACGGGGGTGCACAAGAGGTTAACTTTGCAGTCAAATCACTTGCCCTGAAGCCTTTCGTTTACACACCAGACTTCCAGAAAGTGGAAGTGAAAGTAGACGGCAAGTCTTACACCTGTATCTTGAAAGACCTCCAGTTTGACAAGGTTACCGACAAGCTCATCCACATCGACCTGCTGGAATTGGTTGAAGGCAAAAAAGTAAGTGCTACTATTCCTCTGAAGTTCGTTGGAGCATCTGCAGGTGTGAAAGCCGGTGGTAAGTTGGAGATCAGGCTGAAAGCTGTAAAAGTGAAAGCCCTTCCCAAAGACCTCAGGGAGAACATCGAAGTAGACATTACCAACCTTGAGTTGAATGCCAACATCCGTGTTCAGGACATCGTTGCAGGCAATATCGAGATCCAGAACTCTCCAAGGATCCCGGTTGCTTCAGTAACCATGACCCGTCAGTTGAAGCAGGAAGAAGCTGCTGCAGCACCTGCCAAGGCAAAGAAATAAGTTCAATCTATTATCTTTACAGCCCCATGATGCTATCATGGGGCTTTTTTTATGAACAAATTTCTGATTGTTGGACTGGGCAATATTGGATTCGAGTATGAGCATACCCGGCACAACATCGGCTTTGATATCCTGGACCATTTTGTCTCCCAACACCAATCGGGTTTTTCGTTGGACAGACTGGCCTCCAAGGCAGAGGTTTCCCTGAAAGGAAAAAAAATTATCTGTATCAAGCCTACCACCTACATGAATTTGAGTGGAAAAGCAGTCAAGTATTGGCTGGACAAGGAAAAAGTGGAGCTCGAACATGTGCTGGTATTGCTGGATGAATTGGCTGTACCCCTTAACCGCATCAAGATCAAGCCATCCGGAAGTGATGGCGGACACAATGGTTTGAAGAGCATTCAAGAGTGCCTTGGCACCACGCAATATCCCAGACTGCGATTTGGCATAGGCAACGATTTTCCAAAAGGCCGACAAGTGGATTATGTGCTGGGAAAATGGAAAGAAGACGAGCAGGCAGTTGTGGATGCCAAAATCACCAGAGCGTCAAAAGCCATTGAAGAATTTGTGCTGATCGGATTGGAAAAAACAATGGCAGCCGTGAACCACCTGGAATTTTGAGACCAGTCAAATCTGGCCTAATTTAGTATCCAAGTCCAACCTTATCAAAAATTAGACAACATGAAATTTTTATGCATCGGCAGAAACTATGTGGAGCATGCAAAAGAACTGGGCAATGAAGTACCGGAAGAACCCGTGATCTTCATGAAACCCCAAAGCGCATTGCTGCAGAGCAATGCACCTTTCTACTATCCTGCATTCACGAATGAGCTGCACTATGAATGTGAAGTAGTGCTGCGCATCTGCAAAAATGGCCAATACATTCAAGAGAGCGATGCTGGAAATTATTACGATGCCATTTCTGTTGGGATCGATTTTACCGCCAGGGACATACAGGCTGAACTCAAGAAAAAAGGACTGCCATGGGAAAAGGCCAAGGCATGGGACAATTCAGCAGTTCTCGGAAAATGGCAGCCCATTGGAGAGGGACTCAAAAAAGACGATATCCGTTTTTCCATGAAGAAGAACGGAGCGTTTGTTCAACAAGGACATACGGCTGACATGATCCATCCTTTCGACAAAATCGTGTCGTACGTTTCGCAATTTTTTTCTTTGAACATTGGCGATGTGATCTTTACGGGTACGCCCAAAGGAGTAGGAGCGTGTGTGGTAGGCGATGAGTTGGAAGGTTTCCTGGGCGATGAATCCATGTTCAAGCTATTGGTCCAATAGTTCATGAATGCTGACATAACGCATTTCAGGAACGGGAAATTTTGATTAGATTGGATCAAATTATTCCGATGAAGATTTCCTTTCACGGTGCTGCCCGATGCGTTACAGGTTCCAAACATTTGCTGACACTATCCAGTGGTAAAAAAATACTGCTGGACTGTGGCATGTTCCAGGGCATGGGCAAGGAAACCGATTCCCTGAACCGTCACTGGGGTTTCGAGCCCAGGGAGGTTGATTGCCTGGTGCTTTCGCATGCACATATTGATCACAGCGGTTTGATACCGAAATTGGTCAGCGATGGATTCCAAGGGAAGATTTATTGTACGCCCGCCACAAGAGACCTTACGGCGGTATTGCTGGAAGATTCTGCCGGCATCCAAGAAGATGATATCAAGTATGCCAACAAAAAACGACTGGCAGCTCACCAGGTTCCCCTAAAACCTTTGTATACTACTGATGAGGCGCACAAGGCCATGGAGCAATTCAAGGTTGTTCAGTATGGCAACTGGATCAGGATCGATGAAGATGTTGAACTCATGTATACCGATGCTGGTCATATCATTGGCAGTGCAGCCGTCCACCTGAAGATCACTGAAAATGGAAAGTCGCAGCGACTCAGCTTTAGCGGTGATGTGGGAAGGTATCGTGATGCCATTCTAAAGTCTCCAGAAGAATTCTCGCAGGCCGATATCATCATTTTGGAATCAACCTATGGCAACTCTTTGCATGATTTGCATCAAGCCACACCGGATCAGCTGTTGGAATGGATTGAAAAAACATGCTTGAAGAAGAAAGGCAAACTCATCATCCCTGCCTTCAGTGTAGGAAGAACCCAGGAGTTGTTGTATGCCTTGAATCAATTGGAGCTGGAACGCAGACTGCCTGCGCTCGACTATTTTGTCGACAGTCCTCTTAGCATACACGCAACTGAGATCGTAAAAAAATATCCGCAGGACTTCAACAGCCGAATTCAAAAGATTCTGGAACAGGATGAAGATCCTTTCAGGTTTGCAGGGCTTGAATACATCAAGACCGTTGATGAATCCAAGCTCCTCAACTTCCGAAATGAACCCTGTGTGATCATTTCAGCGAGTGGCATGGCCGATGCGGGCAGGGTAAAGCATCATATCAGTAACAACATTGAGAATTCAAGGAACAGTATTTTGATGACAGGCTATTGTGAGCCACACTCTTTGGGAGCGAGGTTGCAATCCGGAAGAAAGGAAGTAAATATCTATGGTGTGGCGCATGAGGTGCATGCAGAGATTGGCAGTATCAGGAGCATGAGTGCGCATGGAGATTATGAAGACCTCTCTCAGTTCCTGGCTTGTCAGGATCCCAAGGCGGTAAAGAAATTATTCCTGGTTCATGGAGAGTATGAAGTGCAGATTGATTTCAGGGAAAGGTTGTTGAGAAAGGGTTTCACAGATGTGGAGATCCCGGAGTTGCACCAGGAAGCGGGACTGGGATAATTACCAATTTCCACTGGCTCCACCACCACCGAAGCTGCCTCCGCCGAAGCCGCCAAAGCCTCCGCTGCTGCTCCCGCCACCCCAACTGCTGCCGCCTGAGGAGGGTAAGAACCAAATGCCGCCATGAGACCTGCGGAAGCCACTGCCTCCGTAGTATCCTCCACCGCCACCGCCGCGCTTGATGAAAAAGATGATGATGAAGATGATGATGAGCACCAACAAGCCGGGTATTTCTTTCTGGCCTTTTTTCTTTCTGTAATTTTCGGGGGCTTTGTATTCTCCTTTTGTTGCCGCAATGATGGCATCCGTACCTTCATCGAGTCCACGGTAATAGTCGTTCTCTCTGAAATTGGGCTTGATCTGCTCATCAATGATATGGCTGGCCGTAATGTCGGGCAGGGAACCTTCTATACCATAGCCTGTTGCAATGTGAATCTTTCGATCACTTTTAGAAACCAGCAACAAAACACCGTTGTTGTTTTCTTTGTTGCCGATGCCCCATGCACGGCCCAGCTCTACCGCATATTCTGCAATATCTCTTCCCTCTAGCGATTCAATGAGGACCACGGCGATCTGTATGGAAGTGGAGTCATCAAAGGCTACCAGCTTTGATTCCATTGCCTGTTGCTGATCGGGGGTTAGCATACCCGTGAAATCATTCACCAATCTTGGCGGATCAGGTCTCTTGGGTAGGCCTTTTTGTGCCAATACAGTAAGACAGATCAGGGAGAATAATATGGTCAGTAGCTTTTTTCTCATTTTCCGAAAACGATCTCATCAGAGAGTTCGTTCTTGTCGTCTCTTTGGTAAGGGAAATGGGTGGTAAGGGCATCGCCCACATCTTTGATCATGCCGCAAATGCCATCCACAAATTCCTGCTGTTTGAATTTGGAAACGATGTTGGTCACTTCGTTGTTCCAGAAGGCTTGTCCCATTTTCTGGTGGATTCCTTCGTCTCCCAGCAACGCGAGTTGATGGTCTTTCATGGCGAAGTACAACAAAACCCCGTTTCTGTCCTGCGTTTTTTGCATCTCCAGTTCAGCAAAGAGTTCAAGGGCACGATCCATTGGATTCATGAAGCGGCAATGGCTTTCGATAAAAAGCCTGATCTCTCCACTGGTTTGCTTTTCAGCAGAACGGATGGCTTGCACCATCCGTTCCTCTTCAGCTGCTGTGAAGAATGATTTTTTTTGTGGCTTCAGGAATGAAAACATCCGTGTCGGCTTATTTGGTGAAGTCTACTGTGGGTGCTTTCTCTGCTCCGTCTTCCGCCTCAAAGAATCCTTTTTCAGGGAAACCGATGAGGTTGCTGATGATGATCATCGGGAACTTCCTTCTGCTGCTGTTGTAGTCACCTACAGCATCGTTGAAATCCTTCCGGGAAGTCTTGATGCGGTTTTCAGTGCCTTCCAACTGGGTTTGCAGGTCTCTGAAGGCTTGTGTAGACTTCAGGTCAGGGTATTGTTCTGCTACTACCAGCAAGCGGCTCAAAGCACCTCTCAGTTCATTCTGCGCTTTTTGGAATTCGGCAATTTTTTCAGGGCTGAGGTTGTTGGCGTCAACTGTGATGCCGGTCGCTTTGGAACGGGCATTGATTACGCCGGTCAGGGTTTCCTGTTCGAAGTTGGCAGAACCTTTGACAGTGCTTACCAAGTTAGGGATCAGGTCAGACCTTCTCTGGTATTCAGATTCTACGTTGGCCCAAGCTGTCTTTACTTTTACATCCTTGTCAACCAAACTGTTGTAGCCACTGCATCCGCAGCCGCCGAGGAGGAGGATGAAGGCAATAATGGAGATCAGGACAATGTTACGTGTGCTCATTTTGTTTTTTGATTAGAGAACAAAGGTATATGAAAAGCCCCAAAGCTTTTGTTAACCTTGGGGCCAATCTGTATCCGGGAAGGATGAATGGTTATTTTTTGATAGCAGCGATACCGGGCAGTTCTTTTCCTTCGAAGAATTCCAGCATGGCGCCACCGCCGGTGGATACATAGCTTACTTTATCGGTGAATCCGAATTGGTTCACGGCAGCTACACTGTCGCCACCCCCTACCAGTGAGAAAGCTCCCTTTTGGGTGGCTTCTGCAACGGCTTCTGCAATGGCCTTGGTACCGGCCTGGAATTTTTCCATTTCAAACACACCCATGGGGCCGTTCCAGAGAATGGTTTTGCTGGCCAGGATCACTTCCCTGAAATCAGCACGGGCTTTGACACCGATGTCCAGTCCCATCCATCCGGAGGGGATGCCAAAGCTTTCGCAGTTGGTGGTCTGGGCGTCTGCCGCAAATTTATCCGCAATGGTGCTGTCCATCGGCAGGTGAATGTTTACACCCTTGGCCTTTGCTTTTTCCAGCAGTTCA